>NZ_JBJZOJ010000018.1:0-117816 GCF_047200655.1 Streptomyces sp. MS06 | reverse complement strand
GTCGGGTCGGACTGCGTCGGCGGCGGGCGACCGGCCCGGCGGGTCGTCCGCCCGCCGCCGACGCCGCCGCCCCTAGGCGATTCCGTCGGCCTCGCCGTACTGCGCGTCGCCCTCGCTCCACGGCCGGGTGACGGCGGCGGGGAGGGTGTTGAGGCGGGGCATCAGCTGGGCGGTGAGCAGGGTGGTCAGCGCGGAGGTGTCGGTGCCGGTGCCGTCGGTGCGGACCACCACGGGCTGCGGTGCCTTCCCGGCGAGCCGGGCGCCCACCTCCAGCCGCCGCCGGGCCAGTTCGTACTGCAGGACGGCCCGGTTGTCGCGGTAGGCCTGGGCGAGGGCGCGCTGCGCGCGGGCCTCGTTCTCGGCGGCGATGAGGCCGCTGCGGCCTCCGGTCTCGATCTCGAACCGCACCCGCTGGGCGTTGGTCTCCTGCTCCTCCAGCAACTGGGCGACCTGCTCGCGGGCCCGGTTCAGCGCGGCCTTGACCTCGACGATCCGCGCGTCGCGGACCTTCTTGGCCCGCTCGATGTCCATGCCCAGGCTGTCGATGCGGCGCTTGCGGATGAGCCCCCACTCCTGCTCGTACGCCTCGCGCTCCTTGGCGACCCGCTCCCGGGTGGCGAGGTGCTGCTGGTACTGCGTGGGCAGTTGGACGTCCGGGATGTTGCTGCCGGTGATGCGCACCCCGTAGCCGGACAGCTGGCGGTTGAGCAGTTCCTGCATGTCGGCCACGTCGGAGCCGCGCAGGTCGTAGGCGTGCTCGGTGCGCATCTTGCGGGCCCGCTGCCGGATCGCGTCCTGCACCGCGCTGGAGAGCACCAGGTCGAAGTTGCCGGCGCCGATGGTGCGGACGAACAGCACGGCGTCGGTGATCCGGAACTTCAGGAAGAACTCGATGGACCGCAGCGGCACGTTCTCCCGCGTGGGGCAGGCCATCACCGGTGCCGAGTACGGGATCTCGGTGGCCGTGTCGACGACGAAGTCGACCCGGGACCAGGGGTGCCACAGGTAGTGGCGGCCGGCGTCCAGGGTGCGGGTGACCGCGCCGTACCGGGTCAGCACACCGTGGGTGCCCTGCTCGATCTCGACAATGGAGGACCGCCACCACCACAGTCCGCCGATCAGCAGCAGCAGGACGCCGCCGACGTAGGCGAGGGTGGCCAGGGCGCCGTAGGCGAGGTCACCCGCGGACGTGTCGGCGTCCGCCTCGTGCAGCGACAGCATCACACCGGTGAGCAGCGTGAACACGCCCAGCCAGAGCGGGAGCATCCACCACAGGCGGCGCCGGTGGCGGGGGATGATGACGGGGATCAGGGTGTCGGCCTCGCCGCCGCGCAGCAGTCGCGCGATGTCGCTCCAGGGGGCGACCGCCTCGGAGATGACCGACCGGCGGTGGGTGCGTACGGTGCTCACTGGCCGGCCTCCTCGGACGGGTCGGAAGCGTGGAACGGTGCGGCCTCCTCGGCCGGGTCGGAGGCGTGGAACGGTGCGGCCTCATCGAACAGGTCGGAAGCGTGGAAGGCTCCCGCCTCCTCCGCCGGCCGGGGCACGGCGGCCCCGCCGCTCGGCGGCGCCTCGGGCGCCCCGGGCCCGCCGGGCGCGGCGGCCCCGTCGACCATCTGCGGCACCGTGGGCCGCTCGGCCGCCAGGAGGCCGTCGATCTCGCCCTGGCGGGCGGAGATCCGCTCGGCCACCTCGGTGAGGCGGGCCCGTACGGCGGCCATGTCCTCCTCGGTGAACAGCTCGGTACCGCGCTCGCCGACGAGTTCGCGCGCCACCTGGAGGTAGTCGATCCCGCCGTCGCCGTCCGACGCGCCGCCGATGCGGACCAGGCGGGGCAGGTGGTCGGCGATCTCCTCCAGCGTGTCGAGGACCTGCTGCTGGTAGCGGTACTCCAGGATCTCCGGCGCCTCCGCCGCGGTCACCGCGCGGATGTCGAGGGCCTGCGCCTCCAGCAGTGCCGCGTTGGCCTTCGCCTCCGACTCGGCCTGCACGTAGCGCTGGCGGGCCAGGGCCTCGGCCCGGTTGGTCTCGCGCTCCACGGCGGTGTCCATCTGCGCCTGGTACTGGGCGATGTCGGCCTGGATCGCGGACAGCGTCTCGTGGCTGGAGGCCAGTTCCCGGCTGAGGTCGCCCTCGTCCTGCTCCTTGCGCAGCTTGAGGGCGTACTCGTGGGTGTACGCCTCCTTGGCCATGCGCACCATCTCGGGGGCGGCCAGGTCCATGCGGTAGCGCTGGTCGGACGGTTCGGCGTGGGTGATGTTGGCGTTGGTCAGCTCGACCGCGGGACGGAACTGCTGGTTGAGCTGCTCCAGCAGCCGGCCGGTGTCCTCACCGACCATGTCGTAGATGCCGGAGGCCTCCTGCTCGTAGATCAGGCTGCGGATCGTCTCGCTGACGGCGTTGCTGAGCTTCTCCTCGAAGCCGCGCACCGCGCCCAGCGTGTAGACGAACTCGGTCGGGTCGCTGATCCGGAACTGGATGAACAGGTCGATCGACGCCTTGACGCCGCCCTTGGTCGGCGCCTCCCGCACGGGGGCGTTGAACGGGTACTCGCGGGTGGTGTTGACGATGTACGACACCCGCTTCCACGGGCTGAGCAGCACCACGCGGCCGGGTCCGACGACCTTCTCCAGCTTGCCGAAGCGGGTGATCATCGCCTGGGCGCCCTCCGGCACCATGACCATGCCCTGCCGCCACCACACGAAGCCGACGGCGAGCAGCGAGATGATCCAGTAGTGCACGCCGAACAGCGGGTTGGTGAGGACGTCCCCGCCGACCGCGCCGGTGACCGCGGCGCCGACCACGCCCAGTGCGAGCAGCAGCAGCACCGGCAGCATGGACAGCAGCGAACGGCCCTTGGGGATCACCATCGGGCAGATGGCGTGCGCCGCCTCCCCGTCCTCCCGGATCTGCTCGCTGCGGCCCAGCGCCTCTCCCGCCTCGTCCAGCGGGACCGTCTTCTGGTGCATGACGGTGTCGATGGAGCCGCCCTGCTCCCGGGCGGCCGGGAAGTCGGCCGGGTCGATGCCCTGCTCCTCGACCTCGTACTCGTCGCTCTCGTAGCCGCCGGCCTCGGTGGCCGGGGCGGCAGCCGTGCGTGTGCCCCGTCCGACCTGCCGCCGCAGTTCGTCCCGCGCCGCGGTCCGCGGATCGGTACCCGATGCGACGGACTCGGCGACGCGCCGCAGGGTCGCCTGCGCCCGCGCTCGTGCCACGGTTCCCCCTTGTGGTCCGGATGTGTGGTGTCTGTCCCTGCGACAGGTACGCCTGTGGTGCGTACGCGTGTGACGCAGCCGTCCGTGCTTCCGGTATCACCGGTGCCCGGGCGTGGATTCAGCCATTCCACACCATGGATCCGGTCAGGGTAAGGGCTGCACCTCCGCAGTCACCGCTCGGCGTTCACTGCCGGGGCCCGGCAACGAGACCGCACGGATGGGCCCGCACACTGCCCGAAAGAGCCCATGGCGGGAAGCCGGACGTACGGGCGACGGGGTGCCGGGCCAGGAAGGTGGGGTGGCGGTTCAGGAGGTGGTGGCGTGGCCCTCCGCGCGCGCCGCGTCGTCGGCGACGTCCTCCTGGCTGCGGTTGGCGTCCAGGTTGGCCTTGGCCCGCTCGACCCGCTCGACGATCTGCACGGAGGCGCGTTCCCGCTCCCCGCGCAGCGCCACGAAGCTGATCGGCGCCGAGACGACCAGGGCGAGCAGCGCGATCCACATGCCGTTGGAGGAGCCGAGGCCTCGGGGGGCGAGGCCGAAGTGGACGAGGCCCCAGACGACCACGAGGCAGCCCACGAAGATCCCGAGGCGCATCAGCGTGTAGCGGAGCATCTCAACCCACTCTTCCGATTCCAAAAGGGGACACAGCGGCATCGCCCAGTGAAGCACGCCCGGCGGCGGGCCGGGCGGGCGGGGGGCCTCAGGCCAGGGGGAGCAGCATGCAGACCTCGTCCCGGTCGTCGCCCGGCGCGACCCGGATCGCGCCGGGCACCCGGCCCACCTCCTTGTATCCGCAGGAGCCGTAGAACCGCTCCAGGCCGAGGCCGCCGCGGCAGGTCAGCCGGATCGCCTCGACGCCGTCGAAGGTGCGGGCCGCCGCCTCGGCGGACGCCAGCAGTTCTCGGCCGCACCCCTCGCCCTGGTGCCTCGGGTGCACCATGACGGTGTACAGCCACACCCAGTGGGTCATCAGCCGGTGGGAGTTGAAGGAGAAGAACGCGGTGGCGGCCACCCGGCCCGACTCGTCGTGGCCGACGAGCAGCCGCATCCGCCGCTGAGCCATCGCCGCGAGGTGCTTCACCAGCTGCGGCCGTATCACCTCCGGCGTCACCGGCGGCACGAAGCCCACGGCACCGCCCGCGTTGCTGACGTCGGCCCACAGGTCCAGGACACCGTCGCGCAGGTCGGGCGTGACGGCCGGATCGAGAGTGAAGGTAAGGGGCACATCTGCATAATAGTCCTTACGTCCGCCTGTCTCCGGGTGGCACGTGTCACGCAGAGACACACGCCACCCGGGGACATGGGCCGCACAGGCACGTGGGCGGTGCCGGCAGTTAAGCCGTTCGGGCCGGTGGCACGTGCCACTGCTCGGAACTACCGGCCCCGGGGCCACCGTCCGGCGGGTCGGTCCGCCGGACGGTGGCACGGCGTGTCTCACACCCGCATCGGCTGCGGCGAGTCGCGGCGCGCCGGGTCCGGGCCGTCGAACTCCCGGATGATCTCGTACCGCGTGTTCCGCTCCACGGGGCGGAAGCCGGCGTCCCGGATCAGCTCCAGCAGGTCCTCGCGGGTCAGCTTGTTCGGTGTGCCGAAGTCGTCGGCGTCGTGCGTGATCTTGTACTCGACGACCGAGCCGTCCATGTCGTCGGCCCCGTGCTGCAGGGCGAGCTGCGCGGTCTGGACCCCGTGCATCACCCAGAAGACCTTCACGTGCGGAACGTTGTCGAACAGCAGCCGCGAGACGGCGAAGGTCTTCAGCGCCTCCGCGCCGGTCGCCATCCGGGTGCGCTCCTGGAGGGTGTTGCGCACCTTGCCGTCCTTCAGGTCGACGAAGTCGTGCTGGTAGCGCAGCGGGATGAAGACCTGGAAGCCGCCGGTCTCGTCCTGCAGCTCACGCAGCCGCAGCACGTGGTCCACCCGGTGGCGGGGCTCCTCGATGTGCCCGTACAGCATGGTGCACGGGGTCTTCAGCCCCTTCTCGTGCGCCAGCCGGTGGATGCGCGACCAGTCCTCCCAGTGGGTGCGGTGGTCGACGATGTGCTGCCGGACCTCCCAGTCGAAGATCTCCGCACCACCGCCGGTGAGGGACTCCAGACCGGCGTCGATCAGCTCGTCCAGGATCTCGCTCGCGCTCAGCCCGGAGATGGTCTCGAAGTGGTGGATCTCGGTGGCGGTGAAGGCCTTCAGCGACACGTGCGGCAGCGCGGCCTTCAACTCCCGCAGCGAGCGCGGGTAGTACCGCCAGGGCAGGTTGGGGTGCAGGCCGTTGACGATGTGCAGTTCGGTGAGGTTCTCCGACTCCATCGCCTTGGCGAGCTTCACGGCCTCCTCGATGCGCATCGTGTACGCGTCCTTCTCCCCCGGCTTGCGCTGGAAGGAGCAGTAGGCGCAGGAGGCCGTGCACACGTTGGTCATGTTGAGGTGGCGGTTGACGTTGAAGTGCACGACGTCGCCGTTCTTGCGGGTGCGCACCTCGTGCGCCAGCCCGCCGAGCCAGGCGAGGTCGTCCGACTCGTACAGCGCGATGCCGTCCTCGCGGGTCAGACGTACGCCCGACCTGACCTTCTCCTCCAGCTCGCGCTTGAGCCCGGCGTCCATGCCGTCACCTCTTCCTGAACAGACCGACTGAAACCGTATCTCCACCGAGGTGCCCGGCGGCGCCCGCCCCTGCAGGAGGGCCTGCGCGCCTTACACCTCCTCGGGCAGTTCCCCGACCCGGTTCTCCCACTTGGTGGACAGCACGATGGTGGTGCGGGTCCGGGAGACGCCCTTGGTGCCGCTCAGCCGGCGGATGATCCGTTCCAGTCCGTCCACGTCGCTGGCCCGCACCTTGAGCATGTACGAGTCGTCACCGGCGATGAACCAGCAGTCCTCGATCTCGCCGAGGTCCTTCATCCGCGCCGCCACCTCCTCGTGGTCGGCGGCGTCGGAGAGGGAGATGCCGATGAGGGCGGTGACGCCGAGGCCGAGCGAGGCGGCGTCCACGGTGGCGCGGTAGCCGGTGATGACGCCCGCCGCCTCCAACCTGTTGATGCGGTCGGTGACACTGGGTCCCGACAGGCCGACGAGGCGCCCCAGCTCCGCGTAGGAGGCCCGGCCGTTCTCCCTGAGGGCCTGGATGAGCTGCCTGTCCACCGCGTCCATGCGATCGAAGCCTTCCGCTGAAGAGTTCCTGATGTACGAGAAGTGCGAGGGGTGAGTACGAGAAGCAGTAGAAGTAGAAGTAAGGAGTAGGAGGAGTACGCGAAGTGGGAGTGCGGGTGGGGTGAGTGCCCGGGGGCGCTCAGACGGTGCGGGTGCCGCCGCCGAGTTCGCCCTCCCACCGCCGGTAGAGGGTGTGCGCGACCCCGGCCGCGTCGAGTGCGCGTCCGGCGACGAAGTCCACCAGGTCCTGGATGTGCGTCGCGCCCGCGTAGAAGGCCGGGGACGCCGGGAGCACCGTCGCTCCCGCGTCGTCCAACGCCACGAGGTGGCGCAGCGTCTGGCCGGCCAGGGGAGTCTCCCGCACGGCCACGACCAGGGGGCGCCGCTCCTTCAGCGTCACGCTCGCCGCCCGCTGGAGCAGGTCCTTGGACAGGCCCAGCGCGACACCGGCGACGCATGCGGTGGAGGCCGGCACGATCAGCATGCCCTTGGCGGGGTACGACCCCGAGGACGGTCCCGCGGCCAGGTCCCCGGCGCTCCAGTACCGCACCCCGCTCACGTCCACCTCGAAGGTGCCCGGTTTGCCGTCGGCCCCGCGTGCCAGCCAGGAGCGCAGGTCGTCCTGCCAGTGCGCGTCCCGGAAGGAGATGCCCGTCTCGTCCAGCAGGGTCAGCCGGGAGGCCCGGCTGACCACCAGGTCGACGTTCTCCCCCGCCGCGAGCAGCGCGCGCAGCACGGCCGCCGCGTACGGCGTCCCGGAGGCCCCGGACACCCCCACGATCCAAGGCTTGCGCTGCATTTCTCCTGCGTTCACATCTTGAGGGTACCGGCGGGTCGAGCCGTACTCAGGACGGGCCGTGCCGGACGCGGGGGTGCCGCGGGGGTACGCGGCGGCGGCACCCCCTGCGCCGCCCCGTCCGGCCCCGCGCCGCCGCGCTACGGGGTGAGGCCGCGTACCAGCAGGTCGATGAGGGCGCACCCGAAGAGGCTGATCCCGATGAAGCCGTTGGTGCTGAAGAACGCCCTGTTCAGCCGGGACAGGTCGTGCGGGCGCACGATCGTGTGCTCGTACACGAACGCGCCGGCCACGATCACCAGGCCCAGCCAGAAGAAGGCGCCCGCACCGGTGGCGAGGGCGTACCAGACGAACAGGCCCGTGGTGACGGCGTGGCAGACCCGCGCGCCGTGGACGGCCGCCGGGATGCCGAAGCGGGCCGGCACGGACAGCACGCCGGTCTCGCGGTCCGTCTCCACGTCCTGGCAGGCGTAGATCAGGTCGAAGCCGCCGATCCAGATGCCGACCGCCAGTCCGAGGATCACCGCGTGCCACGACCACTCCCCGGTGATCGCGAGCCAGCCGCCGATCGGGCCCATGGCCTGGGCGAGGCCCAGGATGGCCTGCGGGAAGTTCGTGAACCGCTTGCCGTACGGGTAGACCACCATCGGCACCACCGCGATCGGCGCCAGCGCCAGGCACAGCGGGTTCAGCAGCGCCGCGGCGCCGAGGAAGACGACCAGGGCGATCAGTGCGCCGGTCCAGGCGTGCCGCACCGACATCGCGCCGGTGACCAGTTCCCGGTGGGCGGTGCGCGGGTTCCGCGCGTCGATCTCCCGGTCGATGATCCGGTTGACCGCCATCGCGAAGGTGCGCAGCCCCACCATGCACACCGTGACCAGCAGCAGCCGGCCCCAGTGGATGTTGCCGTCCAGCTCGTACATCGCGGTGAGCGCGGCGATGTAGGCGAAGGGCAGGGCGAAGACCGAGTGCTCGATCATCACCAGGCGCAGGAACGCCCTGGTCCGTCCCGGCTGGGGGATCGCCGCGGAGGCGCTGGTCACAGCCCGTACTCCTTCCACCGTTTCGTCACCCGTTCGGCAGTCTCCGGGTCGGACAGGACCATATCCGGCCAGCCGCCGTCCCGGGTGTAGCCCTCCTCCGGCCACTTGCGGGTGGCGTCGATACCCGCCTTGCCTCCCCAGAACTGCTGGTAGGAGGCGTGGTCGAGATGGTCGACGGGGCCTTCCGCGACGGTGAGGTCGCGGGAGTAGTCGGTGTTGCCGAGCGCCCGCCAGGCGACCTCGTGGAGGTCGTGCACGTCGCAGTCCGCGTCCACGACCACGATCAGCTTGGTCAGCGACATCATGTGCGCGCCCCAGACCGCGTGCATCACCTTCTGCGCGTGCTTGGGGTACTTCTTGTCGATCGACACGATGGCGCAGTTGTGGAAGCCGCCGGCCTCGGGCAGGTGGTAGTCCACGATGTCCGGAACGATGATCTTCAGCAGCGGGAGGAAGAACCGCTCCGTCGCACGGCCCAGCGGCCCGTCCTCCGTCGGCGGCCTGCCCACCACGATCGACTGGAGCAGGGGCCGCTTCCGCATCGTCACGCAGTCGATCCGCAGCGCCGGGAACGGCTCCTGCGGGGTGTAGAAGCCGGTGTGGTCGCCGAACGGGCCCTCCGGCAGCGTCTCGCCGGGCTCCAGCCAGCCCTCCAGCACCACCTCGGCCTGCGCCGGCACCTGCAGCGGCACGGTCCGGCAGTCGACCATCTCGATCCGCCTGCCCGCGAGGAACCCGGCGAACATGTACTCGTCGATGTCGCCGGGCAGCGGTGCGGTGGAGGCGTAGGTCACGGCGGGCGGGCAGCCGAACGCGATGGCGACGGGCAGCCGCTCCCCGCGCCGCGCGGCCACCTGGTAGTGGTTCCGGCTGTCCTTGTGGATCTGCCAGTGCATGCCGATGGTGCGCCGGTCGTGCCGCTGCAGGCGGTACAGGCCCAGGTTCCGCACGCCCGTCTCGGGGTCCTTGGTGTGCGTCAGGCCCAGGTTGAAGAAGGAGCCGCCGTCCTTCGGCCAGGTGAACAGCGCGGGCAGCCGGTCCAGGTCCACGTCGTCGCCGCGCAGCACGACCTCCTGCACCGGCGCGTCCTTGACCTTCCGCGGCGGGACGTGCGTCATCGCGCCGAGCTTGCCGAAGGCCTCCCGCACCCCGACGAACCCGTGCGGCAGCTCGGGCCGCAGCAGCCCGCCGATCTTCTCGCCGATCTCGCCGTAGGACTTCAGGCCCAGCGCCTTCAGCAGCCGCCGGTCGGTGCCGAAGACGTTCATCGCCAGCGGCATCGCGGAGCCCTTGACGTTCTCGAAGAGCAGCGCGGGCCCGCCGGACTTCTGCACCCGGTCGACGATCTCCCCGACCTCCAGGTACGGATCGACCTCTGCCTTGACGCGCTTGAGGTCGCCCTCGCGTTCCAGTGCCCTGAGCAGGGAACGAAGATCGTCGTAAGCCATGCGGTCCAGTATCCCCGAGCCGCTGCCCGGACCCCGTCACGGGGCCGGGGCACGGCGCACGGGCTGCGCGGAAGGGGCCCAGGAGGCAGGATCACCAGGGCACGGAGGTGCCGTCCCAGGAGAAGAAGCCACCGTTGGGGCCGTCGTCCGGCAGCAAAGCCAGGCGCAGGGCACCCTGCGCGGCCTCGGCGGGATCGCCGCCCGCGGACGCGGCCACGGAGTTGAGTTCGGTGGCCCGCAGGCCCGGGGCGAGCGCGTTGACCTTGAAGCCGTCCCCGGCGAGCGTCTGGGCGTAGAGGAGGGTCAGGGCGTTGAGGGCGGCCTTGGACGACCGGTAGGCGGCGGCGCCGCCGTTTCCCGGGGTGAACTGGGGGTTGG
This sequence comes from Streptomyces sp. MS06, assembly GCF_047200655.1. NCBI lineage: Bacteria > Bacillati > Actinomycetota > Actinomycetes > Kitasatosporales > Streptomycetaceae > Streptomyces > Streptomyces sp. MS06. Next base: position 107,792 of record NZ_JBJZOJ010000018.1, on the reverse strand, counting down.
GGGTGGTGCTCCAGGTCAGCGAGGCGGTGCCGCTGGAGATGTTGACGATGCGCGGGCGCGGGGACCGGCGCAGGGCGGGCAGGAACGCGTCGGTCACCGCCACGACGCCGAACACGTTGGTCTCGTAGGTGCGCCGGTACTCGTCGATGCCGGTTTCGGCAGGCGGGGCGAGCGACGGCGAGATGCCGGCGTTGTTGACGAGCACGTCCAGGCGGTCGATCCGGGCCGCGGCCGCTGCGATGCCGTCGGGGTCCGTCACGTCGAGGTCCAGCGGGCGGGCCCCGGCGCCGATCTCCTCGGCGGCCTGCCGGCCGCGCCCGGGGTCGCGGGAGCCCACGTGCACGGTGAAGCCCTCGGCGGCGAGCAGGCGGGCGATATGCTTGCCGATGCCCTTGTTGGCACCGGTGACCAGAGCTGTGCGTTCGTTCATGCCCACCACGCTCCTCCGGTCGTGGGCGCCCTGCCAGGGACAGCCTGTACCAGGCAGCGGAGGAGGCGACATGGCGCGGCAGGAACTGGCCCGCTACCTGCGGGAGCGCCGCGCGGCCCTGCGGCCCCACGAGATCGGCCTGGTCGCGACGGGCACCCTCCGCCGCACGCCGGGCCTGCGCCGCGAAGAGGTGGCGGAGCTCGCCCACATGTCGGTCGACTACTACACGCGGCTGGAACAGGCCCGCGGGCCGCGGCCGTCGGCCCGGATCCTGGACGCGCTGTCCCGCGCGCTGCGGCTCGCGCCGGCCGAGCGCAGCCACCTGTTCCGCCTGGCGGGCACCAGCCCGCCGGCCGGCGTCAGTGCCGTGCGGCGGGTGCGTCCGCACGTGGCCCGGATGCTGGAGCGGCTGCCGGAGACCGGCGCCCTGGTCACGGACGCGGCGTACGACGTCGTCGCCTGGAATCCGCTGGCCCAGGCACTGCTCGGGCCGGATCTCGGCGGCGGGACGACGAACCTGGCCCGGCGCCGCTTCCTGGGCCGGGGGCGGAGGTACGAGGGCTCCAGCGCCGAGGAGTTCGGGCACATCGTCGTGGCGCGGCTGCGCCGGTCCGCGGACCGCTATCCGCACGATCCGCGGCTGGCCGCCCTGGTGGCCGAACTGCACGCGGGCAGCGAGGAATTCCGGCAACTCTGGGAGGCGCGTCCGGTGCACGCCCCCGGGCACCGCACCAAGGTGCTGAACCATCCGGAGGTGGGCGCGCTCCGGCTGAACTGCGACGTCCTGCTAGTACCCGAGGACGACCACGAGGTCGTCCTGGTGACGGCCGACCCCGGCACACCGGCCGTGCGGGCCCTGCGCACTCTGGCCGGGCAGGCCGGCTGACAGAACGGCCGGTCCTCGGAGCCGGAACCCGTCCGGGGCACGACCGCCTCCCGGCTCAGCGCCCCCGCAACGCCCCGGTGAACGCCGCCCAGGCCGAACGGCGCACCAGCAGCACCGGCCCACCGGACCCCGCCTTGCTGTCACGCACGGGCACCACGCCGGGGAAACCTGGGGCGATTTCCACGCAGTTGCCGCCGTTGTCTCCGCTGTAGCTGCTCTTGATCCAGTCCAACGCGCCGAGTTCCTGACTGTTCATGGTGCTCGTACGCCTCCATCGCCTCACCGATCAGAGCAGCGGACTCCCGAGCTGACGGGGCGTCCGCCCGGAGCACATCATAGGCCTGGAAATGCCTCTGATAGAGGGCCGGATCGTCGCTGAAGTGGCCACGGTCGAGGGACTCGGAGTACACCCAACGGTGCCCGTCGGACAGCTCGATCAAGGACATGGAGGCGTTGGGACGCACTAGGTTCGGCTCCACGGCCGGGGCTACTTGGATACGGATGTTGGCACGCCGTCCGGTGCGCAGGAGGTGTGCGCACTGCGCCCGCATCGCGGCCGCACCCCCCACCATGGTCCGCAGACAGCTCTCGTCCAGTACGACGACGTACAGGGGACCTCCATCCACGAGAAACCGTTGCTGTCGGCTCAGCCTTGCCCGCACGCGTTCCTCAACCTCGTCAGCGCGCGTGAGCCGACGCGAGAACAACGCCCGCGCGTACTCCTCGGTCTGCAACAACCCTGGCACCACCCGCTCCTGGTACTCCCTCAGCGCCGCCGCCTCCGCGTCCATCTCGGCCCGGCGCCGGAACCAGTCCGGATGCTCCACCTGCGGATACCAGTCGACCCGGCCCCACAACCGCCCCAGCGCCCCGCTCGTTCCGAGGGCTTCGTCGCACGTCTTGGCGAAGACGTCCGACGGCACCCGGGCGCCCGCCTCCACGCGGGCGACGTAGGAGCGGTCGCAGGGGATCCGCCGGGCCAGCGCCTCCTGGGTGAGCAGCGCCGACTCGCGGAAGTGCCGCAGCAGTTCGCCGAACAGAACGGCATTCGTGGTCACCGGCGCCCCCTCCGTGACAGTGCCCCCGTGGCACGCGTCCACCATTGATACGGACGGTTCCCATAGGCCACCCTCGATACACACAGAGTGACGAAGTCGGTGCGGAGTGGACATGCCTGAGCGGATCGCACAAGAGATCGAATCCGGAACGCTCGTCTTCGACATCAGGTCGGACAAGGTCGGCGAGTACCGGGGGCAGGCCGGCCCGTACGCGATGCTGAGGCCGGTCGGCGGAGGCCGGGAGTGGGAGGCCGACCCGGCACTGGTCCGCCCTGCGACGCAGCGGGAGCGCCTCTACGCGCGCGTGCGGGCGGCGAACGCCCGTTCCGGGGAGAGGGGCGCGGGAACCGGGCCCGGGCAGGATCCGGTTCCCGCGCCGCCGTCCCCCGTCCCCGGTTGCCGGACCTGCGCGGACCTCTCCGTGTGCCGGTACGAGGCCCGCGCGGTCGGCGACCGGAGCGCGGAGACCGACGCGAACGTGCTGCTGCGGCGGCACCTCGGCCGCAACCACGCGGACCCTCCGCCCGCGCGCACCCGCCGCCGCCTCCGGTACGTGCCCTACGTGATCGCCCAGGACGCCACGGCGGAGCCGGAGTACGAGGCCCGCTGCGTCTCGGGCGACGAGGCCGACTGCGGCGCGGTCTCCGGCCCGCACCCGGACCCGGCCGGGGTGGAGGAGTGGCAGCGCCGCCACACGCAGGACACCCGGCACACCCGCTACCGCCGCACGTTCGCCGACTACGCCGTCCTGGAGCGAGCGTGACCTGCCCTCGTCGGAACCTCTGGCCCTGGCTCACCGCAGATGCCGCCCGGCAGCTAGTGGTCGGCCGGCTCGCACTCGGCCGGCGGTCTTCGGCGGAGCGGGCTGTCCGGCTTCACCTGGATGCCGGACGGTTGTCGTGGTCGTGGTCGTGGTCGTGGTCGTGGTCGGCGGACGCACTCACATTCGTTCCGGTGCCGAGACACCGAGCATCTGCAGCCCGTTGTGCAGCACCAGCCTGCTGGCCTCCGTCAGCCACAACCGGGCCCGGCTGCGGTCGTCCGGGGCTTCGCCAGCCCGTGGCAGGACCCGGCAAGCGTCGTAGAAGCGGTGGTACGTGCCGGCCAACTGCTCCAGGTAGTGCGGGACCCGGTGCGGTTCGCGCAGCGTGGCGGCGGTCGCCACGACCTGCGGGAACTCGGCCAGCATGCCCAGGAGGTCGACCTCCCGCTCGTGGGTGAGCAGAGAGGGGTCGAAGTCCTGCGGCGCGCCCCTGTCGATCCCGGCTTCATCCGCCCTGCGCTGCACGGCGCGCGGCCGCGTGTGCGCGTACTGGACGTAGTGGACGGGGTTGTCGTTCGACTGCCGGGTGAGCAGGTCGATGTCGAGGTCGATCATCGCATCCACGCCGGCCCGTGCGAGCGCGTACCGCGCGGCGTCGACGCCGACCGCCTCGACCAGGTCGTCGAGGGCGAGGACCGTGCCCGCCCGCTTGCTCATCCGGACCGGCTCCCCGTCCTTGACCAGGTTGACCAGCTGGCCGATCAGGATCTCCAGGTGCGTGTCCGGATCGTCGCCGAAGCAGGCCGCCATGGCCCGCATCCGGCCCACATAGCCCGCGTGGTCGGCGCCGAGCATGATGACGACCCGCTCGAAGCCCCGGGACCGCTTGTTGAGGTAGTACGCGCAGTCCGCGGTGAAGTACGTCCACGAACCGTCGCTCTTCCTCAGGACCCGGTCCTTGTCGTCACCGAAGTCCGTGGTCCGCAGCCAGACCGCGCCCTCGACCTCGAAGACGTGACCTCCTTCCCGCAGGCGGGCGACAGCGGCGTCCAGGTCGCCCCGGTCGTGCAGGTCCTTCTCGTTGAAGTAGACGTCGAAGCGGGTACCGAACGCGGCGAGGGACGTCCTGATCTCGTCGAACATCAACGCTGTGCCCTCTGTTCGGAAGGCTGCGAGCGCATCCGCCTCCGGCAGTTCCAAGGCCCCGGGCTGCCGAAGCAGGACCGCGGCGGCGATGTCCTCGATGTACGCGCCGCTGTAGCCGTCCTCGGGCACCGGAGCGCCCTGCGCCGCGGCCAGCAGCGAACGGGCGAAACGGTCGATCTGCACACCGGCATCGTTGAAGTAGTACTCCCGCGACACATCCGCGCCCGCTGCCTCGAGAAGCCGGGCGAGCACGTCGCCGACGACCGCCCACCGGGCCCCTCCGATGTGCACCGGCCCGGTGGGGTTCGCCGAGACGAACTCCAGATTGAGCCGGAGGCCGCCCAGCCGGTCTGTACGGCCGTAGGCGTCACCAGCCAGGACGATGTCGCGCGCGAGGGCACCGATCGCTGCGCTTTCCAGCGTGATGTTGAGGAATCCGGGGCCCGCGACCTCGGCCTTCGCGACTCCGTCGGCCTCGCTCACCAGCGGGGCCAGCACTTCGGCGACCGCGCGGGCGGGCAGGCCGGCGGACCTGGCGAGTTGCATGGCGACGTTGGTCGAGTAGTGGCCGTGGCTGCGGTGGCGGGCGCGCTCCACGCGGATCTCCTCGGGCACCTCTGCCGAGATGCGTCCGGACTGGATGGCCGTGTGTACGCCGTCGGAGATGACGGCGGCGAGATCTGCTGGAGTCACGGCGGCGACGCTACCGGGGCGGTCGCCGCTGTTGACACCGATTATCCGGGCGGCCGAGGCCGACGTGGTCGTTCTCGCCGAACGAGGACCGAGCCGATGCGCATGCGGTCCGGACGTACGACCTCCGCCTCGGGTCCGACTCACCTGCCCCGTAACGGACTTGCGGCTCCCGCCGTCCCCGGTGGCTAATGGTTGTCACTCAGTAACGGGGAATCACCCCATACCTCAGGGGACTTGAACATGGAGAGAACCGAGACGGCGCCGGGCTACCCGGACATCCCGCCGCCACCGCCCATGCCGCCGCAGGCCCTGGCCGGGATCGATCTGCGGGTCAGCAAAAGGCTGCTGTGGGTCGGCGGAGCCGCCTATCCGCTGCAGAACATCGCCCGGGTGTACACCTTCACCCTCACCCCGCGGCGCAAGGACGCCACCATGCTGTTCCTGAAGCGCCTGGCGATCATCCTGTCGGTGGCGTTCGCCCTGACGATCCTGGGCGGTCTGACGAGCCTGGCCGACAAGAGCGCCGCCAACGGGATCCTGACGTTCGTCTGGCTGGGTGCCGCGGCGGCGCTCGTCTACAGCGTGATCGAGTGGGGGGCGGTGCTGTCGGCGCCGGCGCACCACGTCCTGACGGTGGAGACCTCCGGTCCGTCCGTGGCGATGGTGACCAGCCGCGATCCGCGCCAACTCGACCAGCTGGTCGGCACGATCGTGCACGCGATCGAGAACCCCGGGACCGAGTTCACGGTCAAGGTGGACACGCTCGCCATCAACCCGAGGCACTACCACTTCGGCGACAGCGTGAACATGTACGGCGGTACGGGCAACGTGGGGGTCTCACACGGATGAGCGGCGACAGCACCTACATCTTCGGCGACAACGTGAACATGCACGGAGGGAGCGGCAACACCGGCATCGTCAAGGGCCGGGTCGCGTCGTCCGGCGCGGCGCCGGCCGACCCCGCGCTGGAGGCCGCGGTCCGGGAACTCCTGGACGCGGCCCGCGTGTTGCGCGGACAGGTACCCGCGGCGAGCGCCCAGGCCATCGACGACTCGCTGCCGGACATCACCGCCGACGCCACCGCGCCGACGCAGGAGCGGCACCGTGCGCTGATGGCGGTGGCCGGGATCGCCGCCACCGTCGGGGCCGTGGGGCAGCCGGTGGCCGAGGCCGTGAACCGGGTCCTCGCGCTGGTGAGCGGGCAGTAGTCCGGGGGCCGGCCCGGGCCGCTGCCCGGGCCGGCCCTCCCGAGGCGCGCGTCACCGGTGGTTCAGGCCGCGGTGGCGAGTGCGACGAGGTGACGCGCGGTGCCGGCGGGGTCGACGATCTGGTGCAGGTGCGCGCCGGGCGAGTGCGCCACGTTCCAGCCGCGTGCGCGCGCCTCGGCGGCAGGGCCGTCGTAGGGCGGGCCGAACAGCAGGTAGGAGCAGGGGTGGTCGTCCCAGCCCGCGGGGACCGGGACGAGCTGCTCGTAGTAGGACAGCGGCAGGCTCGGCTGCTCGGCGACCACGCTCCGCCGCACCACCGGGTCGGGGAACATCGGGGCGATGTCCTCCTCGTCCCACCAGTCGGTCCAGCGGGGAAGCCTGCCGCCCGCGCCGGCGGCCATCGGGCGGAGGAACTCCAGGAGTTCCGGTGCGGCTACCGGGGTCGGCCCGGTCCGGTCCGGCAGCGCGGCGTCGACGAAGACGGAGGCGCTCACCGCATGGTCCAGGCCCGCGCGGATCGTCGGCAGGAACAGGCCCGCGTTGCTGTGCACGACCAGCGTGACGGGTCTGTCGGCGGGGACGTCGCGCAGATCGTCGCGGACGGCTTCGGCGATGCGCGGCCAGAACGGCGGAGCACCGGCGGCGACGTGCAGCAGGGACGGGACCCGCACCCGGTGTCCCGCCGCCGTCAGGTGTTCGGCGACGGGATGCCAGGTCGAGGGGCCCACGGACGGGCTGTGCACGAGAACGAGGACCGGATCCATACGTCGATCCTCCCGCCCGCACCGACCGGGCGCGACCGAATCGGCTGACAGCAGAGCGCCGCTCTCCACCGCGCGCCGGATCCGGGGCCGCGCCCCGAACGTGTCCGGCCGCGTCACCCACCTCTCCGGTCAGCACGTCTAGGCGGGCGGACTCTCGGAGCGAGACGACGGCTGCCACCACTCAACCAATCGTTCGAATCGGGTCCGCCAGGCCTGCTCGGTCTGCTGCTCGCCCCGGAACTCGTGGGTGAAGCGGAGGACGGAGCCGTTCTCGCCGTCGCGTTCCAGGTGGAAGCGGATCCGGCCGCCGTCCTCCACGCTGTACTCGGCGACCCGGTCCACGTCCCACGCGGTGACCCGGCCCGTCCCGAGGTCCCGCAGCGCGACGAGACCGCCGAGCCGGGGTTCCAGGACGTCGGCGGTGGTGCACCAGGCTGCCAGTCCCTCCTGGGTGGAGAGCGCCGGCCAGACCTTCTCCATGGGCTGGGGAAGGCGCACCAGGAAGTGCAGGATGTGCGTCGCCCCGCGGGTCTGGCTGGTGCCCTGTTCGATGGATCCGGTCATGGCTCCAGCGTGCCTCCACATCAGGCGAAATGCACCCCTTACAGGCGCTGACCTGGGGATATCTCACTGTGCACGACAGGCAGCCCCGGGACCCGGCCGGTCAGCCCGCCGGCCGGCCGGAGTCCGGGGCCGGCGGCTCAGACGCCCGCGTAGGAGTGCTTGCCGGAGACGAAGATGTTGACGCCGTAGTAGTTGAACAGCCAGCAGCCGAAGGCGATCATCGCCAGGTAGGCGGCCTTGCGGCCCTTCCAGCCGGCCGTGGCGCGGGCGTGCAGGTAGCCGGCGTAGGCGACCCAGGTGATGAACGACCAGGTCTCCTTCGGGTCCCAGCCCCAGTAGCGGCCCCAGGCGTCGCCGGCCCAGATCGCGCCCGCGATGATCGTGAACGTCCACAGCGGGAAGACGGCCGCGTTGACGCGGTAGGCGAACTTGTCGAGGGAGGAGGCCGCGGGCAGCCGGTCCAGGACCGAGTTGGCGAACCGGCCCGGGGTGCCGCCGCCGGCCAGCTTGCTCTCGTAGGAGTCCTTGAACAGGTACAGGATCGTCGCGACCGCGCCGACGTAGAAGGTCGCACCGCAGATGATCGCGGTGGAGACGTGGATGTACAGCCAGTACGAGTGCAGCGCGGGCACGAGCTGGTCGCTGGCGGTGTAGAGGACGGTGACGGCCAGGCCCAGGTCGAGCAGGACCGTGGTGGTCAGGAACAGGCCCAGCCAGCGGACGTTCTTCTTCAGCACCAGCAGAGCGAGGTAGACGGCGACGGCCACCGTGGAGAAGGTGATGTTGAACTCGTACATGTTGCCCCAGGGGGCACGCTGCACGGACGCCGCACGCGCGATCACCCCGCCGAGTTCGACGAGGAAGGCCAGCACGGTCAGCGAGATCGCGATCCGGCCGTAGAGGTCGCCCTGCTCGTCCCCGCCGTGCGCACCCGGACCGTCGGGCACGTCGCGGGAGCCGGCCGAGGAGCGCACCACGACCTCGGGCCGCTCCAGCACGGCGGTACCGCCGGCCTTCTGCACGGTGACGGCAGGCGCCTTCCGGGCCTGCGGCTGCTCCGCGCGCGTCGCGGTGAGCGCGGCGGCGGTACGGCCGACCTTGCTGCGGCTGCCGAACAGCCACTCGGCGATGTACGCGAGGAAGGCCAGCGTGTAGACGGCCATCGACGAGTAGACCAGCGTGTTGCTGATGTGCGCGAGGTGTTCGTTGGTCGCGGCGGCCAGTTCGGTTGCGGCGGCGGGTGTCACTGCTGTTCAGCCCCTTCGGCAGGTACGACTGCGGAGTCGTGGGGGTCGTCTCCGCGATCGGGGTCGGAAGGCGCGTCCTCGGTGGAGGGCGCGTGCTCGGTGGAGGGCGCCTGCGCGGTGGAGGGCGCCTGCTCGGTGGAAGGCGCCTGCTCGGCGGTCGGCGCCTGCTCGGCGGAAGGGGCGTCCGGACCGGACGAGTCGCCCGGGTCGCCGGGGCCGTCCGCGTCGTCCGGGGTGTCCGGGGCGGGGGCCTGCGACCAGAGGCGGCCGGCGAGGTCGCCCAGCTCCTCGGGGACCTTGGCGGACTCGCTTCGGCCCAGCCCGCCCATCTCGACGACCGTGACGCCGTCCTCGCCGCGGACCGCCCGCACCCAGACGCGGCGGCGCTGGATGAACAGGGACCCGGCGAGGCCGAGGATCGCGGTGAGCGCACCGGCCAGGGCCCAGCCGCTCGCGGGCTGGCGGGTCACCTGGAAGCCGGCCCACTCCTGGACGCCCTCGAAGGTGATCGAGCCCTCTCCGTTCGGGAGCTTCATGGTCTCGCCGGGCTTGAGGTTGGCGCGGGCCTGCTTGCCGTCGGCGTCCTTGAAGCCCTTCAGGTGGGACTTGTCGAGCTGGTACACGCTCTGCGGCAGGCCGGAGTTCACGCCCAGGTCCCCGTGGTAGGGCTCCAGGTTGAGCAGCGGGTTCAGCAGGGCCGGGAACTGGGAGCCGGCCTCGGTGCCGACGCCGCCGTAGGTGGGGTAGAAGAACGCCTTGACGCCGATCTGCTCCGTCCCGCCGGCGGCGTTGCGGTAGCCGTCCATCACCTTGATGGCGCCGCTGGAGGTGACGTTGCCGTCGAGCGGCAGCATGGGGACCGCCTGGTGGTTCATGACGATCTCGCCGCGGGCGTCGCGGACCGTCATCACGGGCGCGTAGCCGTGGCTGACCAGGTAGACCTTGGAGTCGCCGATCTCCAGCGGCTCGTTGACCTTGATGGTGGTCGCCTTGTCCCTGCCGTAGGCGCCCACGCTGTAGACGATCTTCGCCTGGAAGGTGCGCGGGGTGCCGCGGTTGGGGCCGGTGAGCTCGTAGGTGCCCTGGAAGTCCTTCAGGGTGAAGCTGAACGGTTCCAGGTCGTCCTGGGAGAAGAGGCTGCCGGACTTGAAGTCGTCGTACTGCGTGAGGGTGTTGGTGAAACCGTCGCCCTCGACGATCAGCTTGTCGCCTTCGGACTTGTAGAGCTGGCCCCAGGCGAAGGCGACCAGCATCACGATCAGCGCCACGTGGAAGGCCAGGTTGCCCACCTCGCGCAGGTAGCCCTTCTCCGCGGCGACCGCGTCACCGGTGGCGTGGGCGCGGAATCGGCGCTTCCGCAGCAGGGCGAGGGCGGCCGCGCGGACCTCCTCCGGCTCGGCCGCGGTGCGCCAGGTGGTGTACGCGGGCAGCCGGGTCAGCCGCTTGGGCGCGGCCGGCGGGCGGCCGCGGAGCTGGCCGACGAACTGCCAGGTGCGCGGGACGATGCAGCCGATGAGGGAGACGAACAGCAGGATGTAGATCGCGGAGAACCACACCGAGCTGTAGACGTGGAACAGGCCGAGCTTGTCGTAGACCGGTGCGAGGGCGGTGTGCTCCTTGCGGAACGCGGCGACCTTGGTTGCGTCGATGCCGGTCTGCGGGATCAGCGAGCCGGGGATCGCGGCCAGCGACAGCAGCAGGAGCAGCAGCAGCGCCACCCGCATGGAGGTGAGCTGCCGCCAGAACCAGCGCACCCAGCCGACGACCCCGAGGGAGGGCAGCCCGGGCAGTTCCTCCTTGGGGGCGGTGGAGAGCTGGGAGCCCGCGGCACCGAGGTCGTGCTCCTCGGCCGCGGCCCGGTCGGGGGACGGGGCCGGGGCCGGGTCGGAGGCGGTGGACTTGCTCATCGATCAGATCCCCACAGTGAAGCCGTTGGACCAGGTCTGCATCTCCTGCACGATGCGGTCCCACGCGCCGGTCAGCAGCAGCAGCCCGGTCACGATCATCATGGTGCCGCCGAGGCGCATCACCCAGACGTAGTGGCGCTTGACCCAGCCGAAGGCGCCGAGCGCCTTGCGGTAGGCGACCGCGGCGAGCACGAACGGCACCCCGAGGCCGAGGCAGTAGGCGACGGTCAGTATGGCACCGCGTCCGGCGCTGGCCTGCTGCATGGCGAGCGACTGCGCGGAGGCGAGGGTGGGCCCGACGCAGGGCGTCCAGCCGACGCCGAACAGGGCGCCCAGCACGGGCGCGCCGATCAGCCCGCCGGCCGGGCGGCGGTGGAAACGGAACTCCCGCTGGGTGAGCCAGGGCATCAGGCCCATGAAGAACACGCCCATGAGGATCATGACCGCGCCGAGCACCGTGGACAGGGTGTCCTTGTAGCTCTGGAGGGTCTGCCCGAAGAACCCGAACAGCGCTCCGCCGGAGACGAACACGGCGGTGAAGCCGAGGACGAACAGGGATGCTCCCGCGACCATGCGGCCGCGCCGGGCCTCGGCCAGGTCGGTGCCGCTGACGCCGGTGACGTAGGAGAGGTAGCCGGGGACGAGCGGCAGCACGCACGGGGAGAAGAAGGAGATCAGCCCGCCGAGCACGGCAACCGGCAGGGCCACCAGCAGGGCGCCGTTGAGCACCGTTCCGTTGTAGCCGTCGGCGGCCAGCGTGGACACTGCGGTCACGTCACTTCTCCGCGAGGACCGGCTCGACCATGCCGCGCAGCTTCTCCTCGCTCAGTGCCTGGAGCGCGCGGGCCGCGATGTTCCCCTCGCGGTCGATGACGAGCGTGGAGGGGATGAGCTGCGGGTTGAGCGTGCCCTTCCGGAAGCGGAGCATCAGCTTGCCCGTCGGGTCGTACAGGCTCGGGTAGGTGACGCCGTACGACTTCTCGAAGGCGCGGGCGGGCGTGGTGCTGGTGTCGCGGGTGTTGATGCCGACGAACCGGACGCCCTGGCCCTTGGTGTCCTGGTAGACCTTCTCCAGGTTCTTCGCCTCGGCGCGGCACGGCCCGCACCAGGAGCCCCACACGTTGACGACGAGGACCTTGCCCTTGTAGTCGGCGGTGCTGAGCTGCTTGCCGTCGATGGTCTCGCCGGACAGCTCGGGGGCCGCGTTCCGCTTGCCCTTCGCCACGGTGGCGATGCCGTTGTCGCCGGTGATGAAGTTGGTGTCGCCACCGCCGCCGGAGGTGCCGCCCGAACTGCATGCCGAAAGGATCAGGGTGCCGGCCGCCGTCGCGGCGGCGAGCAGGACGGCGCGGCTGCGGGTGCGGCGGCTGCGGTACGAGCGCTGGGGGGCGCGGTGGGCGGCACTCATGTGAAAAGTTTCGCATGCCCGTTCCAGCGATCTCCGGCACCCCCCTTGTCGGGGAAACCGCGCATTTCAGACCGGCTGCGACGGCCCGGAGGGGCGGCCGGCGCGAGCGGCCGCCGGGGGCGGCCGCCACGGGCAGGCGAGCGGGCGGGCGACGGGCGGCACGGGAGGCACGGGAGGCGGGCGGCACGGGAGGCGGGCGGGCGGCGCGAACGCCGCCCGGCTGCACTCAGGCCGCGGTGAGGGCCGACCAGCCGCCGACCGGACTCCGCCCGACGTCCAGGGTGCGCAGCGCGTCGAGCACCTCGGGCTTCTGGACGTCCATCCAGTCCGCGAACTGCTTGAAGGAGACCAGGCGCACGTCCGCGCCGTTGTCCCGTTCCCGCGCGATGTGCTTGACGGTCTCCTCGACGGCGTCCATGTAGATGCCGCCGTTCCACTCCTCGAAGTGGTTGCCGATGAAGAGAGGTGCGCGATTTGTCTCGTACGCCCGTTTGAAGCCGGCCAGGTAGCACTCCTGGGCCTGCTTCCGCCAGGCGGGGTAGTGGTAGGCGGGCGCCTTGGTGGAGTTGTGGGACTGGTTGGCCAGGATGTTGTAGTCCATCGAGAGCACCTCGAAGGTGTGCCCGGGGAAGGGGAGCTGCTGCAACGGCACGTTCCACACACCCTGCTTCTTGTGCGGCCACACCTGCAGGCCGCCCGGCGAGGACGCGTCGTAGCGCCAGCCCAGCTCACGGGCGGTCGGCAGCAGGTTGTCCTGGCCGAGCAGGCAGGGAGTGCGGCCGCCGACGAGCTCCTTGTCGTAGTCGAAGGGCAGCGGCGGCACGTCGGTCCAGCCGGTGTTGGTGCGCCACTCCTTCACGAACGACTTCGCCTGGTCGATCTCACTGCGCCACTGCTGCGGCGTCCAGTGGGCGACCGAGCCGCGCCCGGTGCAGAAGTGCCCGTTGAAGTGGGTGCCCACCTCGTGCCCCTCGAGCCAGGCGCGCCGCACGCCGTCCAGCGTCAGCCGGATGTGCTCGTCGGTGAGGTAGCCGATATCGGAGGCGCCCGGCGGGTTGTTGGGCGGGTGGTACATCCGCTTCTTCGCCTCGGGCAGCAGGTACAGCCCGGACAGGAAGAAGGTCATGCTCGCGCCGTGCTCCTTGGCCAGGTCGAGGAAGCGCGGGAAGAGGCCGTTGCCGACCTCGCCGGACCCGTCCCAGGAGAACACCACGAACTGCGGGGGCCGCTGACCCGGCTCCAGCGGCTGCGGCGGCTCGGGCTGGTGGGGCTGCTTGCCGGTGTAGGAGGTGGAGCCGTCGCCCAGGGGCCGGGCGGGGCGGCCGGTCGGCGACGCAGCGGCCGAACCCGGACCGCCCCTGCCCGAGCCGCCCGCGCTCGGACCCGAACCGCCGCTACCGGAACCGGACGGGCGGTCCGGCCCGTCCGACCCGGTAGGGCCGCCGCATCCGGCGAGCGTGGCGGCGGCCGCGCCCGCGCCGAGTCCGAGCATGCCCCGTCGAGTGAGAGCGTGCATTGCTTCCCCGATCGTCTCGTCCTCTTCTGTCACATAGTCAGAGCACAGGATGAACCGGGAGGTTCCCGACTTCCAGCAGCGAACCGGCAATAAATGTTACAAGTTTGTCATAGTGCGTATCTCAGGCACCGAACGCCTTCCCCTTCCCCTTCACCGGCTTGGCACCGGGCAGGAGATGGGCCGGGACCAGGTCGCGGGCCGGCTCGGTGTAGCCGACGGACACGATCCGGTCACCCCGGTAGGTGAACGTGGTCAGGGAGGCGAGCGAGCACTGCCGCCGCCGCGGGTCGTGCCACAGCCGGCGCCCCTCCACCCACGACCGCACGATCCAGATCGGCAGCTGATGGCTGACCAGCACCGCCTCATGGCCGCGCGCCTGGTCCCGGGCCGCGTCCAGGGCGCCCTTCATCCGCACCACCTGGTCCACGTAGGGCTCGCCCCACGACGGCTTGAACGGGTTGACCAGGTGCTTCCAGTTGTCGGGCTTGCGCAGCGCGCCGTCCCCGACACCGAAGGTCTTGCCCTGGAAGACGTTCTCCGCCTCGATGAGGCGCGCGTCGGTCGCCAGGTCCAGCCCGTGCGCCTTGGCGATCGGCGTCGCCGTCTCCTGCGCCCGCTCCAGCGGGGAGGCGCACACGTACGTGACGTCGCGGGAGGCCAGGTGCTCGGCGACCCGCTCGGCCATCTGCCGCCCGAGCCCGGACAGGTGGTAGCCGGGCAGGCGCCCGTAGAGGATGCCGTCCGGGTTGTCGACCTCGCCGTGCCGCATCACGTGGACGACGGTCAGGTCGCCGTTGCTTCCGGTGGTCACGCGGTCGCCTCCGCAGCGGCTCGGGCCGCCGCCGGAAGGGCGTCGGCGATCTTCTGGACGGCCCGCTCGTCGTGCGCGGCTGAGACGAACCAGGACTCGAACGCCGACGGCGGCAGGTAGACGCCGTCGGCCAGCAGGGAATGGAAGAAGGCGGTGAAGCGGAAGGACTCCTGCGCCTTGGCGTCCTCGTAGCCGCGCACCGGCCGGTCCGTGAAGAACACGGAGAACATGTTGGAGGCCGTCTGCACCCGGTGCGCCACACCCTCCTTGGTGAGCGCCTCGGTGACCAGCGACCGGATCTGCGCGGAGACCGCGTCCACGGTGTCGTACGCGGCCTGGTCGAGCAGCCGCAGCTGGGCGAGGCCCGCGGCCGTGGCGACCGGGTTCCCCGACAGCGTGCCGGCCTGGTAGACCGGCCCGGCGGGCGCCAGGTGCGCCATCACGTCGGCGCGGCCGCCGAACGCGGCGGCGGGGAAGCCGCCGCCCATCACCTTCCCGAAGGTCATCAGGTCGGGCGCGACGCCGTCGACGCCGTACCAGCCGGCCCTGCTGGTGCGGAAGCCGGTCATCACCTCGTCGGAGACGTACAGGGCGCCGTTCTCGGCGCAGGCGTCCCTGAGCCCCTGGTTGAAACCGGGCAGCGGCGGCACCACGCCCATGTTCCCGGGCGAGGCCTCGGTGATCACGCAGGCGATCTCACCGGGGTGGGCGCGGAAGGCCTCGTGCACGGCGTCCAGGTCGTTGTACGGCAGGACGATCGTGTCGCCCGCCTGGGCGCCGGTGACACCGGGGGTGTCGGGCAGCGCGAAGGTCGCCACCCCGGAGCCGGCGGAGGCCAGCAGCGAGTCGACGTGGCCGTGGTAGCAGCCGGCGAACTTGACCACCTTGGCCCGCCGGGTGAAGCCGCGCGCCAGCCTGATCGCCGACATGGTGGCCTCGGTGCCGCTGGACACCAGCCGCACCTGCTGCACCGGCTCGACCCGGGCGACGATCTCCTCGGCGAGTGCGACCTCGCCCTCACCGGGCGTGCCGAAGGAGGTGCCGCGCGCGACGGCCGCCTGCACGGCGGCGATCACCTCCGGGTGCGCGTGGCCCAGGATCATCGGCCCCCAGGAGCAGACCAGGTCGACGTACTCGCGCCCGTCGGCGTCGGTGAGGTAGGGACCGTTGCCGGACACCATGAACCGGGGCGTGCCGCCCACGGCCCGGAAGGCGCGCACCGGTGAGTTCACGCCACCCGGCGTGACGGCGGCCGCACGGTCGAACAGTGCCTGCGAGGCAGGCGCTTCATAGGGATACGGCGATCCTGCATGGGGCGATTCGCTCATGACCTGCGACTTCTCCGACCTGTTCCGCCGCTCTCGGCTCCGGTTGCTGGATGACCTCCTCAGAGTAGGCCAGCGGATCCCGGGGGCGGCGGGGCGCCTTCCGCCGACCGGTCGGCCGATCGATCCCCTCCCGCGCGCCGCCATCTGCGAGACTGAGGGCGACACACAGGCGGAGACACACAGGCGGAGACACACAGCTCATCCAGGTCATGGTGACCGGGGGCCGTATCCCTTGCACGGACAGATGTTTCACCGCACGTTTCGGCGAGCGGCCGCGGGGGAGGTCACTGGCACACGGTGATCGGGTCGCGGGGCGGCGGCCACGCGCCCCAGAAAAAATCAGTCGGGTGGAGATATGCATCGCGGTGGCGGACTGGGCGAGGGGACTGACGACCTGGGTCCTCGACGTGCCCGGCGGGGAAGGCACCGGCGCGAAGCGGAGGAAACGGCACAAGCGCGTCAGGAACAGGGTTCTCCGGGTGAGCCGGAGCGGACCGACCGGCGTTCCGAACGCCGGACCGACCGCCTGGAACGGGCCGAGCGGGCCGACCGCCTGGAACGGGCGGAGCGGACCGACCGCATCGAACGGGTGGAGCGGACCGACTGGGCCGAGCGGGCCGACCGCATCGAACGGGTGGAGCGGACGGATCGCCGGGACCGGATCGAACACACCGAGCGCCTCGACCGTATGGACCAGGTGGACCGGGTGGACCGCCGTGTGGAGCGGGCCGACCGGGCGGGCCGGAAGGACCGGGTCGAACGCCCGCGGGCGGAGAGCAGGAATGGTGGTCGGGTGGGGGTGACGTACAAGTACTTCGGCGCTCCGGACGGCGCGACCGCGGCCCGCGTCCCTGTCTCCATGCGTCCCGAGGAACTCGGCGGCGACGAGCTCGGCATGGGCGGCATGTTCACCAAGATCAAGCCGGAGACCATGGCGGCCATGGTCCTCACCGGCATAGAGGGCGTTCCCCTGCACCGGGTCCCGCCCCTGGAACTGGTCGTCCTGCACCCCGACTACGCGGTCGTGAAGCTCCCCATGACGGTGGTCGACCCCCTGCGCGACATAGGCGAGGAGGCGGTGGGCGCCGCCGCCTTCATCTGGTCCACGGTCCCCGACCGGGGCGGCCCCCGCGACGCGTTCAACGTCTACCAGCTGCTGCACGAGTGGCAGGACTTCTCGCACCGGCTGCACGACGCGGGGCATCAGGCGTACTGCCTGGTGTGGCCCTGACCTGGGGTTTCTTGCGGATCGGGCGGGGTCTTCGGGCCTCGCCCTTTTGGGTGCCGGAGGGGGGCCGTCAGGCGGCCAGGGCACATTGAGGGCACATTGGTTTTGCTGGGGGTACTGATGTGCCCTGGGCTGCGGGCGGGTCGCCGTCGTCTTCCGCCTCGGCTTCCGTTTCCGTGAAGGCGTCGTCGATCGCCTTGCGCGTGCGGGTCTCGCTGGACGGCAGTAGGTGCGTGTACGTCCGCAGCGTGAAGCCCGGGTCCGAGTGGCCGAGGTACTCGGAGAGTGCCTTGATGCTCTCCCCCGCGTCCAGGAGTACGGACGCGTAGGCGTGCCGGAGGGCGTGCATGCCGTCCTCGGGGGCCGCCTGGAGGTAGCGTGCGCCGCGCTCGCGGGGTGGGATCACTCCGGCGGCAGCAAGGGCGCGCTTCCAGTCGCCCATGTTGAAGACGCTGCGGTTGTACGCCCGCTCCTTCGCGTCGACGAAGAGGAGGCGGAAGGTCTTCGGCTCACCGTCCGGTTTGGTCAGGGTGACCTCGACCGCCGGGAACTCCTTCATGTGGGCCCTGACGGCGACGGCAAGCTGGGCCGGTAGGGGCACCGACCGAACCTTGTTGCCCTTGGGGAGGGCGAAGACGGGCTTCGTGCCGACGAGCCGCACCTGGCGGTTGACGTGGATCCAGCCGCCCTTGAAGTCGATGTCCTCGACAGCGAAACCGAACACCTCGCCCTGACGCAGGGGTCGTGCCCCTTGGCGTGGTGTAAGCGATCATTCGTCGGTGGCGGGTAGCAGAGCGGTCTTGTCCGGATAGAGGCTGTCCATGCTCTCGTTGGAGAGGTAACGGCGGGGGAAGGCGATCCACTCATCGTGCAGTTCGATCAGGCCGGCGGTGGCGAGGCGTTCGACGGCGGCGTCCCACTCGCGCCTTGACCTGGCGGATCCGCCGCCTCGGCGAGCGCCACCCACCTGGCCCCCGAGCCCAGAAAGCCAACGCCCACCACACAACGCAACGCCCGACCACGCCCCCATTCGTTCCGGAGGCCAAGGGGCGACAGCGCTGATCACGTCGCCACGGACACCACAGGGGCGAGGAGCTCCAACGCCTCCTCCCAGCGGTATCGATCCGCGCCACCGCCGGCCTTGGGCCGATGCGATTCGTACGAGCCGATCAGAACGCCCATCTCGCGCAGGTGCTCCAGGCTCCGGCGGTATGCGGGGGTGGGCGGCCTGGGCCGAGTTCAGGTAGGGCAGGACAGCGGTCGGGATGTCCATGCCGTACGCCTCGCACAGGATGCCCAAGGCGAGGGTGTCGGAGATGCCGGCGGCCCACTTGTTGACCGTGTTGAAGGTGGCCGGCGCAACCGCGATCGCGTCCGCAGGCGGCAGCGGTCGTGGCTCACCGGGTGTGCGCCAGGCCGAGCGAATCGGATAGCCGGTCTGGGCCTCGATCGCCTCGGTGCCGAGGAAGCCCAGCCCCTGCGGGGTGGCGACGACCCCGACGTCCCAGTCCCGTTCCTACGCGGCGATGATCAGTTTGCCGACGTCACCGGCGATGCCGGACGCGCAGACGACGACGTACAGGAAGGGCCTCTTGTCCGGTTCCTTGGTGGTGGGCTCGGTCACGCGTGGGCTCCAGGATGGTGGGCTTCTCGTTGGGCGGCCATCTGGTCGGCCAACGCATCGGGCCCGATCTTGCTCAGGGCCCACAGGCTGCTGGATCGACGGGCCCACCGCCAGAGCGGGTCATCCACACGGGTGTGGAAGGGCAGCACAGGAATGCCGTGGGTGTCGAAGGGAGCGGCGTCGAGGTAACGCAGTCCACCGATGCCGCAGAGATAGTGGGTGCTGCCGGTGGCTGCTGCAAGGTCGGCGAGGCGCTCGGAGCGGCCTTGCCGGGTCGGGATCGCGCTGCTGTCCTGCACCTTCCCCGACCAGCTGAGAGCGCTGAGCAGGGCGATCGTCGATGCCCTCGCGAGGTCGGCCACACGGTCCGAGTCGTCGAGCGCGTCCAGTACCTCGGACACCGCACCCCAGTAGGGGCTGCGGCCGTAGTACTGGCGGACGAGGAGCTGGATCGTCCGGCGGGAGCGACGCGGATCAACGAGCCGCGCCTGGCTAATCAGCGTCGGGCGCCCGTGGGGAAGGTGCGTCGGGAGCGTGAGCCACTGCTGTCGGGATGGATCGTCCAGGGCGGCGAGACGGGCGCGGTGCTGGTAGTCGCGCCGGGCGAACTGCACGTCGTCCAGAACGATCCAGCGGTCCGCGGAGAACAGCTTCGCCAGCGTGCACAGCCTGGGAAACAGGTTGGGTTGGTGGATCGCGCACAGCCCGCCCGACGCATCGGCGCTGGGCGGCTCAGGTACTGATGAGGCGGCTGTCGAAGCCGGCGCCCAGGAGGCGCCCGTAAGCGTCATACACATCCCCCGGTACGTCCTGCTCGACAGCGAAGCCGAGTTTCGGGTACTCGATCACCCGTTGCAGGTCCCCGACGAGCATGTCGACGACGAGCTTCTCGTCGCCGATGGACTTGATGTAGTCGTCCAACTCCAGTGGCTCCGAGGCGCACACGCCCTCAGCCTCGGGCCACA
This sequence comes from Streptomyces sp. MS06, assembly GCF_047200655.1. Taxonomy (NCBI): domain Bacteria; kingdom Bacillati; phylum Actinomycetota; class Actinomycetes; order Kitasatosporales; family Streptomycetaceae; genus Streptomyces; species Streptomyces sp. MS06. The sequence goes on along the minus strand of NZ_JBJZOJ010000018.1, from coordinate 88,246 downwards.
GCTTGCGGCAGGTCGCATACGAGCGGCGCTCCATGTACGGCTTGGAGATCAGCAGCAGCGACTGCACCTCCACCCCGGCCTCGGCCAGCAGCTCGCGAGAGAAGGTGATGTTCTGGCCGGTGTTGGCGGCCTTCGACTCCACGATGATCGCCTCGTCCGGCACCCCCAGGCTCAGCGCGTGCTCGCGGTAGTGGACGGCCTCGCCGCGCGGGAAGCGAGCCCGGGTGGTGGGGCTGTTGCCGCCGCTGAAGATCACGACCGGGAAAAGGCTGGCGCGATAAAGGTCGACCGCAGTAGTCGCGACCCCGAGGTCGTGGCTGCCCAGGCCGATCGCCGCCGAGCAGGGCCGCAGCTCGTGGCCCATCTGGTGGTAATTCCAGATCAGCGTCGCGTCGTGGAACTGCTCGTCGGTGATCTGGCGCTGCTGGTGATCCGGCACTGGCACTCCCTGGCTCATCCTTGCTGGCCCTTTCGGATGCCCTCAATACTGCGCAGCTGGTGGCTCAGCCCGTACTGCCGGGCCACCTGTGCCGCCTGATCGAGGACGGACAGCCCATCATTCCGGGTCGCCGCATCCGACAGAAGGATGTGCCCGTACGCGGTGTCCAGCCTCACCCGCTGCATCGGGGAGTCGACTGTGCCGGTGGTGCGCGCGATGTCGATGTAGTGCAGTGCCTGCTTCAGGTCGCCGGCACCGCGATGGGCCAGGGCCAGCTTCTGGTGGGCGACCGACCAGTCCTCCGGCTCGCCCAGGTCCTCGAAGGCACGAGTGGCGGCCGTCATCGCGTTGGTGGCGTACTCGTTGTCGCCCTCCTTGCTCAGCGCCGTACCCACCCACAGCCGCGCCCTGGCACGGTCACGCGGGCTCAGGCGCTGGTCCCCGGCGAGGTGTTCGTAGTGGCGAGCGGAGGACTCCAATTCGCCCGACATCTCCTGAACGACGGCCAGGGACAGCTCGATCTGAGCCACCCGGAGTGGGACGTCGAGCTCGGTGAACATGCCGCGGGCGGTCAGGTAGGAGTGGCGGGCGGAGAGTGGGCCGAGGATCGCGCCCTGATCGCGCTGGAGGTCGCCCAGGAGCACGAGGGAACGGCCGTACAAATAGAGACCCTTGTCGTCCAGCTGCTGGGGTGCACGGCTGCCCAACCAGCGGTTCAACAGGGTTGAGGCGAACGGGAAGTCCTGACGGCTGATGCAGACAACAGCGCGCTCGATGTCCTCGGTCCAGGTCTCGTAGTCCGCCGGCCGCGCGCTCTTCCGCCCAGGGAACAGCATTGCCTCGAAGCGGGCTTGGGCGGCGGAATCCGCCCGTGCGAGTGCGGTGTCGAGGATGGCCTGGGTGTCCGGTCGGGGCTGTGTCTCCGCGCCGAGGCTCTCCCACTTCGCAACCGTGCGCAGCGCGACACCGAGGTGCTCGGCGAAAGCGCGCGTGCTCATACGCAACGCGGCGCGCAGGGCGCTCGCCTCCCGACCTGTCCATTGCTGCACGCTGACCACGGATGACCTCCCTCCGTCACGTATGGAAGCACTGTCGGTGACGACGTGGGGTGGGAAGTGCAACGGAAGTACAACAGCAGGTCATTTCGAGGCCGTTCACGACGGCCGACGCTATGGGGCATGGACGACGACCTCATCACCGAACGCCGCCCCGTCGCCTTCCCCCAGGTCTTCGGCTACCTACGCCACATCACCGGCGGGCTGCCCCGCCACGCGGCGCTCGTCGACTGCCTCACCGAGTACTGCGAACGGCACGAACTGGCCCTGTGCGGTGTCTTCACCGAACGCGACTCCACGGTGATCAACCGGTCCCCGGCCTTCGTCGGTCTGCTCGACGCGCTCGAACTCCCCGATGCCTACGGTGCCGTGGTTCCGGCTCTCAGCCACCTCGGCCCGAAGGGCCTCGGTACCGAGCGCAGGCGGCAGATAACAGCAGCAGGCGCTCGTCTGATCGTGGTCCGCCGCCTCACGCCGACCACGGAATCCGCCTCTTCGCTTGGCGCGAGCCACAGCTTCCGGCCGCAGAGGGATGCGTGATGTCCGTGCGCGATGCGTTGCGAAGGGCTCCCATGGTGAACGACGTGCCGGGGCTGAGGCTGCTGAAGGTCGGCGACGGCTGGGACGTCGTGCGCACCTCCGCCGAGATCGGCCTCCTAGCCCTGGCCTATCTGCGCTGCATCGGTACTTCCGTCGGCCCCGTGCTCTACGACAGGCCCAACGGGCGTCTCTACTTCGCCGTCCCGACCGGCACCGCAACCAGTTGGGACGATCTGCCGGTGCGGCACCTCTCCACCAACTCCTGGCTCGTCGCACCCGGCCTGGAGCTGCTCGACGACTGGTTCGGCGGGTGGTGCGAGCTGCCTGACGACGACACCCTCACCGACACGGAGGCCCTCCGCGCTGCTCTCCAGCACCCGTACGTCGCCACAGCTCTGGAGACGGTTCGATGACCAGCCGCACGATCATCCGCCACCAGGAGTGGACCCTCCAGCCCGACCGGGAACCCGACGCAGAGCCCACCACGTACGCAATGCAGTGCGCGGTCTGTGGCGAGACCTCGCCTCCCGGCACCGACTTCGCCGCCCCGCAGAGCTGGGTGTTCACGCACGGTGGCCGCAATCCCTCGCACCATACGTACAGGGAGATCATCACCCGCCCGTGGAGGGCCTGGTGGAAGCCGTAAACGACCGTCTCACCGCCCAGGTCACGCAGGGTGCCCGCTACGCCGGACCACTGCTGATCGTGCTTGTGTCCGCCTCGTAGGGCTTCGCGATCGACGTGACCGCCTCGACACGCACGGATCACACCCCTGACCCGCGCTTGGCGCGGGTTCCACCGGTGAGCTGGCGGCCAACCTGATCGCCGCCCACTACCAAGCCCGACCGCTCATACCCAACCAGTGGAGATTCCATGACCGTGACGAACACCAGCGCCGAGAGGCGGGGGACCAAAACAGCTCCGCGGCTCGTGGCCAGCCCGTTTCTCGCTCAGTACCTCCTCGTCCAGCCCGGCCGGGCAGCCGGCGTGCGTATCCCGGAGGTCCGCTACGAGGAGCTGCGGGCCGCCGGCGCGGAAGGCCGATCCGTCCCGGACTGGCTGGCCGACGCGGCGCGGGAAGCGTGGGGGACCGAGCTGCCCGCGTCGCCGGTCGGGAACGTCGTGCTCGTCCGCGAGCGGTCCCGGTACGGGTACGGCAAGGCGTCATGGGAGATCAACCTCGGCTGTGATTACGACTGCGAGTTCTGCTACCTCGGGGAGAAGCGGTTCGAGGGCCTGGACTGGGCCGGTAAGCAGGCGCTACTGCAGACGCTGAGGGACGCCGGGGTCTTGTGGTTGCAGATCACCGGCGGTGAGGCGCTGATCGACCGCGAGTTCGGCGCGGCGTACGAGTACGCCCACCGGCTCGGGATGATGGTCCAGGTCTCATCCAATGGCTCCTCGCTGCGGAAGCAGCCGATCCGGGACCTGTTCGCCCGCCACCGGCCATACCGACTGACCCTGAGCGTCTACGGTGCCACCGCCGAGACGTACGACAAGGTGACGCGGAACCGCGGGGCGTTCGGCCGGTTCCTGATGGGCCTGGACGCCGCCCGCGAGGACAGGCTGCCGGTCCGCCTGAACGTGATCGTCTCGGACGGCAACGCGCACGAGACAGAAGCGATGGTGCACCTCGCGAAGTCGTATGGCTTCCCGCACCAGGTCTTCACGAACATGTCGCCCACCATCGACGGTGAGGCCAACCCCCTGGCGACGCAGGCACTGGGGCATCTCAAGGCCCGGAGCGTCTTCACCGGCTGCAACGCCGGCCACACGTTCTTCCACGTCAACCCGCACGGCATCGCGTCGATCTGCAAGGTCGGCCGCGACCCAAGCGTGAACCTCATCACCGAGGGCGTCGAAGCCCTCCCCCGACTCGGCGCGGTCGCCGAGTCCCTACAGCTCCGCACCGGTGGATGCTCCGGCTGCACGAAGGTCGGCACGTGCCGCACGTGCCGACCGCTGGCCAGGCTCTACCAGGAGGCGGGGGACCGACGAGAGCTCTACTGCCAGCATGGAGGTTACGGATCATGACTCCGCCCACCGCAACCCTGACCCCGCCCAGCGAGCCGGTGCTGCTCACCATCGGCCGCCGCCCGGCGGACGGCCCGACCGGTGTTCTGCCGGTTCCGCTGACCACCACGTTGATCAAGGACGATGAGTTCCAGATCGTCGCCGACCTGGACGAGGCCGCCGAGGGCGCCGAGGGCAGCTGCTCGGCCGGTGACGACCAGCCCTACTAGATCCACCACGGGTGGCGCCCGTACCGCCCTCCTGTTCCACCCCTTGAGTGCCGTCCCGGCCGTACGCTGGCCAGGGCGGCACTCCCCCGTACCCGAGCACCCCCTGAGGAACCGCGCGTGTCCATGTCCCGCATCCCCTTCGAGCAGCTCCCCGCTGGCATCCGCCAGGCCATCGCTGACAAGACCGGCGCCGTCCACAGGGCGGCCACCGCGCAGGGCGGCATGAACTCCGGCATCGCCTCCGTCCTGGAGACGAACGGGGGCAGGGTCTTCGTGAAGGGCATCCCGTCCGACCATCCCCAGGTCGCTGCCCAACGCCGCGAGGCAGCCGTCGCCCCGTACTTGCCGGCATCCTGTCCGCGCCTGTACTGGCACCTGGAGTTCGGCGGCTGGTACTTGCTCGGCTACGAGGTGATCGACGGCCGCCACGCCGACTACACACCAGGCTCACCCGACCTGCCGCTCGTGGAAGCCGCGCTTGTCGAGCTGCAGGACGTCACAGCGCCCCCAGGCATCGGTCTCAAGGACGCCGTCGACCGGTGGGCGGACTACGCACCACCGGGCTCCCTGCACTACTTCGAGGGCAACGCCCTCCTGCACACCGATTTCGCCCCGGACAACGTCCTGATCACCGATGACCGTGCGCGAATCATCGACTGGGCCTGGCCGACCCAAGGGGCGGCCTGGATCGACCCATGCGCCCTTCTTCTCCAGCTTATGGACGCCGGGCACTCCGTGGACGAGGCACTCGCCTTCGCTTGTCGGTTTCCGTCCTGGCGGGACGCAAAGGCCGAGGCACTCGCGGCGTTCAGCTTGGCCACGGCGGCACTGTGGCGGGAGATTGCTGAAGTGGAGCGGACACCATGGAAATTGGGGATGGCGATGCGGGCGGCGGAGCTCGCGCGCGTCCGGGACTGGGCTCTATAGACGCTAGGTACTGGTATCGGGGGGACGCATTCGGACGGACTGCCCGGCTGTCGGACCGCACCGAAAGCTTCAGTAGCGCACGAAAGACTTCAGTAGGTTCTTCACTGCCGCAGCGAAGGTTTCAGTAGAGCGCCCAGACGAGGAGCATCGTGGACGCAGACAGTGGAACGTCCTCTTCTGCGGCGCCCAACAGCACCCTGAGGGGGAGACCTTGCAACTCATCGAGTCCCTTGAGCCGCCTTCGCCCGCCCAAGTGATCGAGGCCATCCGGCAGCTGCGTGAAGCGGGCGCCGTGACGACGGAACCTCGTGCCATCAACGCCAAGACGCGAGTGAGCCTGGCGGCGACGCCGCCCACTACCCGTCCGTCAGCCGAGCAAGGCGCCCTCTGGTGAGACGCCGCGAGGGCACATCCAGGGCACATGAGCCCGGGAAACGGCGTTGACCTGTGAGAACTACCGAGAGGAGTTTTCCCAGGTCAACGCACATCTCCATGCGAAACCGCAGGTCAGCGCCCTCCCGCCACCAATCGCTGCACGAGTGGCAGGACTTCTCGCACCGGCTGCACGACGCAGGGCATCAAGCGTACTGCCTGGTGTGGCCCTGAGCTGGGGTTTCGTAGAGGTCGGGCGGGGTCTACGGGCCTCGCCCTTTTGCGTGCCCGGGAGGAGGCGAGCGCCACGCACCCGGCCCCGGGCCAGGGCAGCCAGCGCCCGACACGCCGCGCAGCGCCTGCCCCCGCCCGCTGCGGAGGCCGGCGGCGCAACGGGCATGTCGGGGCCCGGTGGCGCGCGGCCCGGCCGCCGGATTGGCCTCCGAGCAGGCTGTTCCTGCGGCCGGGGACGTGTGTCAGGGCCGCCCGTCGTCAGCGGGGAGGCCCACCCCGCCCAGGACGGTGAGGTCCATGCGGTGCGGTGGGGACGACAGCAGCGCGAGGACGTCTGCGGGGTCGGGGCCGTCGGCGCGCGACGTGGCGGCGAGGGCGGCCTGCGCACTGGCCTCGTCCTGCCAGACCTCGGTGACGTGCACCGTGTCCGGGTCTGCTGTGTCCTGGCTGATCAGGTAGATCTCGCAGCCGGGGAAGCCGTGCAGCCTGTCCGCGACCCTCAGCAGGACGGCGGCGAGTTCGCCACCCCTGCCCGGGTGCGCGGTCATGGTCATCAGTCTGCCGATCATGTTCAGACCAAGGTGGTGATGCAGAACGGGTGACCGGCGGGGTCCAGCAGGACCCTCCACCGGTCGGGCTGCGGCTGTGTCGGGGGCTCGGCGGCACCCAGGGCCAGCAGGTGGGCACGAGCGGCCTCCAGGTCGTCGACGCCGAGTTCGATGTGGGCCTGCTTCTCCTGGGAAGGGTCCGGCCAGGTGGGCCGTCGGTAGTCGGCCAGCCGGTTGAACCCCAGTCCGGCCGAGCCCTCCGTGCCGAGCAGAATGAAGTCGTCGCTGGAGTAGGCGACGGGCAGGCCGAGGGCCTCGCTGTAGAAGCGGGCCAGTTCGGCGGGGTCCGGGCAGTCGAATGTGACGGCCGCGTAGCGGATTGCGGGTGCGGTCGCGTTTCCAGTGCTCATGAGGAAGACGCTATGACGGGACCAGGACAGTTTCGGTCCTGGTCGTGCGGGACACTTCACGGTGTGATCAGTACATCCGCCCGCCTGCTGCGACTGGTCTCACTGCTGTCCGCACGGCCGTCCTGGACCTGCGGCGAGCTGGCCGACCACATGGCGGTCACCGAGCGCACGGTGCGACGGGACGTCGCCAGGCTTCGGGAGCTGGGCTACGGAGTCGAGTCCGACCCCGGGCCGTGGGGCGGTTACCGCCTCCGGGCCGGATCCCGGGTGCCGCCGCTGATCCTCGACGACGAAGAGGCACTCGCCGTGGCGGTCGGGCTGCGCGAGGCCGCGCTCAGCGGCGTTCTCGGCGGTGACCAGGCCGCGCTGTCCGCTCTGCTGAAACTGCGCCAGGTTCTGCCGCGCCGGATCGCGGACCGGCTGGGCGAGATGGATGCCGCCTTTGTCCACACCGCAAGGCCCGGCGCACCCCAGATCACGCCCGGCACACTGCTGGAATTGGCCGGCGCGTGTCGCCGGGCGGAGCGTTGCCGCCTGTCGTACCGCGACCGGGAGGGGAAGGCCACGGTCCGGGACGTCGACCCGTACCGCCTGGTGCACACGGGACGCCGTTGGTACTTCGTCGCCCGGGACGTGACGCGGGACGAGTGGCGTACCTTCCGCGCGGACAGGGTGGACCGGATACAGCCGACCGGACGCCCGGTGGAGCTCATCGACCCACCCGACCCGGCGCTGCTCGTCTCCCGCTCCATCGCGACCGGCGCCTATCCGCTCTACGTGACGATCCGCCTCCCGCTGCCCATGGACCAGGCACTACGGCTGATCCCGCAGACGGTCGGTACCCACCGCCCGGAAGGCCCCGACGCCACGATCGTCGATATCGGCGGCCCCGACGCGGACGGGCTCGCCAGGTACCTCCTGAGCCTTGCCACACCACTGCGGGTCCTGTCACCGGACGACGTACGGCAGGCGCTGCTGCGCCGCACCCGGGAACTGTTCGAGGACAACGTGAGCGGTCAGCCCCGGTAGAGGGACATCGCACCGGGAACGAACACCGTCCGGTCGCCGAAGCGGTTACGGAGGGACCGGCGCGCCCCGCCGGCGGAGAACAGCGCGGTCGAGGGCGTTCGGGTCCGGTCCGGTACCGGTCCGGTCCCCGGCTCAGTCCGACTGGCAGGTGCGGAGCAGGGCCAGCAGGTCCTCGTCGCCCACGCCGAGTGCCCGTGCGTGGGCCACCAGGCGGCGGGCCTGTTCGACGAGTTCGGCGCGCGCCGGGGCCGGACCGGCGGTGACCTGGGCGCCGCGGCCGCGCCGCAGATCGATCAGGCCCTCGTCGCGGAGTTTCTGGTAGCCGCGCAGCACGGTGTGCACGTTGACGCCGAGCGACTCGGCCAACTGGCGGGCCCCGGGCAGCCGCTGCCCGGGTTCGGCGCGGCCGTCGGCGATCGCGCCCCGTACGGCGGCCGCGATCTGGTCGCCGAGCGGGACCGGCGATGCCGTGTCGACACGGATCAGCACGGTCAGCCCTCCGTTCGCCGGCGCGCGATCAGGGCGTTGAGCAGCGAGGCGGCTCCGGCGGAGTCCTCCACCGTGACGACGAACTCCTTGCCGGTGCGCAACCGCAGCGACAACGCCTCCCCCGAGTGCAGCACCAGCCCGCGGGAGCCGGGCCGGACGCGGTACCCCCAGCCGCCGAACTCGGCGAACGCCGCGACCCGACGGCTGCCGGCGGCCTCGATCCGCTCCAGGGGGATCCGCTTGCGGAACCGGGGCAAGCCGAACCAGACGAGACTGAGCCCGCCGTCGTCGACGACCACGCGGACCAGCGCGGACGCACCGGCGATCACGGCAACCGAGAGCAGGACCGCTGCGGGCAGCCACTGCCACAGCGCGGCCAGCGCGGCAGCGGCCACGAGCAGGGCGGCGGAGAGCCAGACCAGGGAGCGCGACCCGGCCCTGCGGCTCCACATCGCCCGCTCCCCCGCGCCGAGCGCCAGCGGGGCCACCGGTTCCGGGACCGCGGGCCTCCCGTCGGGGTCCGGGCCGGCCAGCCACCAGACCAACCCGCCCAGGGCCGCGGCCGTGAGGATCATGACCGGAAGCAGTATCGGGTCGAACTTCGCGGCGGAGGCGTCGGTGACGTCCAGGTTGGTGAGCGGCACGGCCGCCAGCGCCCAGCCGATGAACCCGGGTATGCCCGCGACGGTCGCCGTCATCGCACGCGGCAGCCCGTCCCGGCGCGATCCGGCCCACAGCACGCCCGCGGTGAGCCCGCCCACCGCCAGCAGCACGGCCGCCGCCACCCAGGGCCACTCGGCCAGGCCCGTGTACCCGTCGGGCCGGCCCCCGCCGGAGAAGTGCGTCGCCATCGGATCGGGCAGCCGGTCGTGCCAGTAGGCGAAGGTCCCCAGCGCGGCCGCCGCGCCGAGTCCGTGTGCCGTCAGGACCAGTCCGATCATCCGCCGTTGCCGCCGCATACGTGATCCTCTCCCCCGGGCAGGGCGCTTCCCCACAGCCAATTGTTTGCATTGAATGCAAACAAGTCAAGTTTGCAAGGGCGCCGTCACACGCCCCAGGACTCCCGGAAGGCGATGACCCCTTGCTCGGAAAAGTGGTTCATTAGTAGAGTGGGTAACCAGTTAAGCAATGGAGGCATGATGTCACTCCTCGATGACGGTGGGCCGCTGTTCGCCCAGATCGCCGCCGAGCTGGCGGACCAGATCGCCGACGGCACGGTGGGCGAGGGAGAGCGGGTCGCGTCCAGCAACGAACTCGCGGCGTTCTACCGGGTCAACCCCGCCACGGCGGCACGGAGTCTGACCGCGCTCTCGGACGAGGGCCTGGTGGAGAAGCGGCGGGGCGTCGGCATGTTCGTCGCGCAGGGTGCCCGGGAACGGCTGGTGCGGGCCCGGCGCCGCCGCTTCGCCGACCGCTACGCGCGGCCGCTGGTGGTCGAGGCCGCACGGCTCGGGATCGGGAGCGACGAACTCCTCGGCCTGATCCGCGAGGAGCTGGCCTCGGCCGAAGTGACCACGGGCGGCACGGCTCGCTCGACCGAGGTGACGACGGGCGGCACGGCTCGCTCGACCGAGGTGACCACGGGCGGCACGGCATGACGGCGGCGGTCTCGGTGGCCGGGCTCGGGCGCGGCTTCCGCGGCCACCAGGCACTGTCCGACGTCACCTTCGACATCGGCACACCGTGCATCGCCGGACTGCTGGGCCGCAACGGCGCGGGGAAGACCACACTGCTGCGCATCCTGGCCGGCCAGGAGTTCGCCACCGCCGGAAGCGTGCGGGTGTTCGGGGCGGGGCCGCTGGAGAACGACGCGGTACTGCGCCGGATGATCCTCGTACGGGAGGACCAGACCTACCCCGATCTGCGGATTCGCCATGCGGTCGCCGCGGCCGCGCTGCTGTACCCGAACTGGGACGCCGACCTGGCGGGGACCCTGCTGGAGGCCTACGAGCTGCCGCCGAACCGGCCGATCAAGAAGCTGTCGCGCGGCATGCGGACCGCGCTGGGCATCACCCTCGGGCTGGCCTCCCGCGCCGAACTCACCCTGTTCGACGAGCCGTACGCGGGACTGGACGCCGTCGCCCGCGCCCTCTTCTACGACCAGCTCCTGGCCGACTTCACCGCCCATCCGCGGTGCATCGTGCTCTCGACCCACCTGATCGACGAGGCCGCCGAACTGCTCGACCGCGTTCTGGTCCTCGACCGCGGCCGACTCGTCCTCGACGCGGCCACCGACGACCTGCGCGGCAGCGCCACGATCGTCACCGGTCCGGCCACCGAGGTGGAACGGTTCGCCGCCGGCCGTACGACACTGCACCGGCGCACCATGGGTGCGCAGGCCACGGCGATGATGATCGGCCGGCTCGACGCACGCGACCGGGAACTCGCCGACCACCTGCGCCTGCGGCTGGAAGGCGTCACCCTTCAGCAACTCGCCGTCCACGCGGCCGAACACCACGACCCTTCCGGCCTCACCACAGCGAGGGCATCCTGATGCGCCCCACCCGCCCCACCCGCCCCACCCCGATCGTCGCGGTGGCCCGCTACCTGCTCCTGGACCGCGTCACCTACCTCGTCATGCCCTGGACGTGGGCCGCCTTCGCCTTCGTCATCGACGTCGTGGTCCTGCGACTCACGCCGGCCGGCGGCACCGACCACCGCTGGGTCGGCGGACTGGCCGCGGTCTTCGTGGTCGTGTTCGTGGTGGGCCTGCAGTCCGTCGCACGGGCGCTGCCGTTCGCGCTCTCCCTCGGGATCAGCCGGCGCGGCTACTTCCTCGGGGCCACCTCGCTGGCTCTCGCCCTGGCCGTCGCCTTCGGTCTCGTCGTCGCGGTCGGCCAGGCCGTCGAGCGCAAGACCGGCGGGTGGGGGATGGACATGGGCTACTTCCGCATCCCGTACCTCCTCGACGGGCCCTGGTACCTGTCGTGGCTCACCGCGACGCTCGCCTTCGTGCTGATGTTCGTCTACGGGATGTGGTACGGCCTGGTCCACCGCCGCGCCGGGGCGGTCGGCACCGTGGTCTTCGGCGCGGCACAGCTCAGCGTGCTGGCCCTCGCCGCGGTGGTCGCCACCTGGGTGCACGGTTGGGCGGACGTCGGCCACTTCTTCGTCACCGTCACCGCCGCCGGGGTCACCGGCGTCCTCGGCGCGGTCGTCGCGCTCCTGCTCGCCGGCGGCTTCGCCACCATCCGCCGTCTGAGCGTCTAGCCCCGCGAAGTACGGGTCTGGCGGGGCCCGTCCGGCGGATCGGGCTTGGGACCCGGTCCGCCGGCGGATCGGGCTTTGGGCCCGGTCCGCCGGACAGACGGTCAGGTGAGCGGGATGCGTACCACCTGCGGGTCGTGGTCGCTGAGCTGGTCGGCGAACTCGGAGTTGATGTGGACGACGTCGTAGCCGTACGCCGTGGCCGCGGCGGCCGGCGACAGCAGGATGTGGTCGAGGACCTGGGAGTTGCCCTCGTAGACGTAGGTGTAGCGCTCCGCGGTGGGAAGCGTGCGGGGCAGGTCCACCAGGGCGTTGTCCGCGGTGAGGATGTCGGCGGTCTGGGAGTACTCGTAGTCGTTGAGGTCGCCCAGGACGATGACGGGGGCGTTCGCGTCGACGGCCAGGATCTGGTCGACGAAGTCCTTCACCAGGCCGGCCTGCTCGTGCCGCTGTGTCTCGGAGGAGTGGGCGGGCGGCTGGGAGTGCCCGAACAGCGGCTGGTCGCCGAGTTTGGCGTCGAAGTGGTTGGCGATGACGAAGACCGTCTTCCCCTTCCAGGTGAACTCCCCGGCCAGCGGCTTGCGGCTGGAGGTCCACGCCGAGTCGGTCGGGTCGATCCGGCCGGGCGAGTACCTCAGCGACGGCACGCCGCCGTTGTCGACGACCGAGTCCGCCTTGGTCGCCCGTCCGCCGGCACGGTCGACGAAGGACAGTCCGCGGTCGGTCCGGAACATGAACACGCTGCGGATGTTGCCGCCGGGCTGCCCGCCGTCCTGGTCGTTCTGCGGGTCGATCTGGCGGTAGCCGTAGCTCGGGCCGCCCGCGGCGCTGATCGCGTCGATCAGCTTGCTCATCGTCTGGTCGCAGGCGACGACGCCGTTGTCCGTGGCACCGCTGTTGTCCTGGACCTCCTCCAGGGCGACCAGGTCGGGCGACTTCAGGTTGTCCACGATCTGCCCGGCGAGGCCGTCGAACTTGGACTGCGGATCGGACGGGGCGAGGTTCTCCACGTTGAACGTGGCGGTGGACATCTCGTCGGCCGCGGGCGTCTGCGTGGTCTCCGGCGTGATGCCGCCACCGGTCACCGACGGGGTGCTGGTGGCGTGCAGCGTGAAGTCGCCGAAGGCGTAGTCGAGCACGCCGGTGGTGGCGCCGGAAAGGGTGTCACCGACGTTCACGGTGGGCGTGGGCGCGAGCGCGTCGTCCACGATCACCCGCTCCGGGTTGGGGTCGTCGGGCTGCTGCACGATGCCGCCGCGGTCGGTGCGGGTGGTGCTGCCCTGCGGGACGACGGGTATCTCGCCGTACTTGTTGCGCGGGCCGACCACGGCGGCGTCGTCGATCTCGACGCGCATGCCCTCCATCGACTCCCAGAAGTCGATGCCGTCGTCCGCCGGGTCGAAGACGCCGCTGTTCTCCACGTCTCCGGTGGCGTCGTCCTCGATCACGGTGGCCGGCGGGACACGGCCGCCGGCACCGACCAGGGTGGGCGCGGGCAGCGTCACACCGCTCGCCACGACCGAGACCGTCGGGGCGGTGATCTCGGTGGTGGTCAGGTTGTCGGTGCCGCTGCTGCCGCCGGGGCGGTACTCGCTGACGGTGCCGCCGACGGTCACCGAGTCGGCGACCTGCACCGTCGGCGCGCTGCCGGTGTAGACGAAGATGCCCTCACTGGTCGCGGGGTCGTTGTCGGGCTGCGGGTCCTGCATCCAGAAGCCGGTGGTCGACTCGGCGGTCACCACGCCGGCCAGGTCGCTGACGCTCTGGCCGTTCATCGGGGAGAGGTGGGCGGCGCCCTGGACGTCGTGGATGCGTACGCTCCCACCGCCACCGCCACCGCCGCTGCCGGAGCTGGAGTTGCGGGGGTCGGGCGAGGTGACGGTGAAGTCGGCGGAGTTGTCGTCGGTGTCCGTCGCACCGCCGCCGAGGCGTAGTGCGGCGGTGGTGTTGGAGAGGTTTCCGGTCGGCGCGGTCTCGTACGAGCCGGCGCGGCTGCCGTAGCCGACGAAGTCCCGTACCCCGGCCTGGGTCGCGCAGCCGGTGGCACAGGTCAGTGCGGTGGTGCCGGTGACCAGGGCGACCTTCGCGGAGGTCGCACTCATCGAGGTGCTGCCGGTGGCGTCCGGAGTGGGCAGCGACGCTCCGCCGCCGGCGCCGGCGGCCTCCTGGACCAGGTAGTGGCTGCCCGGCGCGATGCTGCCCGACAGCGGTGTCGTCCGCCAGGTGGAGCCGGAGGCGGAGGCGTACTGCACGGTCCAACCGGACACGGACACCGTGCCGGTGCCGCGGTTGTACAGCTCGACGAAGTCGTTGTGGTACGGCGCTCCGGAGTTGCCCCCGCCGCCGTAGACCTGGCTGATGACGATGTCGGAGGAGACCGCGTACGCGGTGCCCTGGGACGGTGCCAGCAGCCCGCCGACGACGGCGGCCGCGGTGGCGGCCCCCGCCGCACACCGGCGCGCTGTTCTGCCTCCTGAGCTTCTGCTGCCTGACTGCACTGCATTCCTCCCGACGCAGGCGAAACCGACGCCGGGAGCCTTGGCAGCGGAAGCCCCGGCTACGCGCGTCAACCGGTCAACTTTCCGTGAACAAATACGAAAGCGGAAGTCACCGCAGGCCGGTTCGCCGGGTGCGCGTCACCCGGAAGCAGGGATCGAGGAGGTACCGGACGCGGAGGTGTGCGGCCGGGCCGTACGGCGGCTTCCGGGGGAGTTTTCCGCGCGCGGCCGGGGAACGGGAGCGGCCGCGGCGCGCGGCAGGGGCGTGGGGCCCGGGGTACGCTGCTCCCCGCCGCCGGGCCCGGTTCCACCGGGGGTCTCGGACGGCGGACGTCCATCGGGGATCTCGGACGGCGGACGGAAAAGCCCCCCGGTGTGCCCGCTGATCGCGCGGGCACACCGGGGGAATGCGGGACCCCGGCGGGGTCGAACTCAGGTGAGCCAGCCCGGGGCCCGTCGGCTCTCCTGCTCCGCGACGGGGCCCGCCTCCTGGATGTCGTGTTCGGCGATGGCCACGAGCTGCCGGCCCAGGTCGTGCATGGCGCGACCCGCCGCCAGTTCGTCACCGATCTCCGGCACGTCCGCGTCTGCGGGGTTGCGGTGGGCGTCCCCGCGTCCGGTGAGGGAGTTGGCGCCGGTGTCCAGCGCCACGCGCGCCTTCGTGGTCCCCTCCTCCTCGAAGAGGAAGAGGCGGAGGTTCCATTCCGTGGTGTGCGACATCGTTTCCTCCTGGTGCCCTGCACGTGCCTGCACGTGCCTGCTCATGGCCGCTCGTGTCCGCGTGTGCCTGCTCATGGCTGCGTGTGCCTGCGCGCACCTCCGTCATCCGCCGACGGCCCGGTCCGGGAGGTCCGGGGCCGGCAGGTGCGTCTCGATGCGGTGCCGGATCCGGTCGGCGAGTGCGCTCAGCCGCTGGGAGTCCACCGGCCGCGGTGCGGCGGGAGCGCGGATCCGGCGTGCGGCCGGAGGCAGTTCGGCGAGGTCCGCCTCGAACCGGTCCCGGCTCACGGCGAGCGGGGCGGGCGCCGCGAGGCGCCTTCCGTCCCGCATGACCGTCTCCAGCAGCGGCTCGGCGGTGTCGGGCGGCGGCTCGCCGGCGAGTCCGATCACGTCGGCGCACCCGGGGCGGCGGAACACCTGCTTGCGTCCCGGGGCGGTGACCTTGGCCGAGGAGAGTTTCATCACCGGACGGCCCGCGTACTCGACCATCTTGTACGCGGAGTCCAGGAAGGGCGCGTCCGCCGAGACGCCGACGCGGGTACCGACGGCGTACACGTCGATCGGCGCGCCGGAGCGCACCAGGTCGTCGACGGAGTACTCGTCGAGGCCGCCGCTGGCGATGACGCCCACCTCCGGCAGTCCGGCGGCGTCGAGCACGGCGCGCACCCGGACCGCCAGGGCCCCGAGGTCGCCGCTGTCGAGCCGGACACCGGAGCCGGTTCCGCGGGCGGCGCCGTCGAGGTCGCGCAGCACCCGCGCGGCGATCCGCGCGCCCGCCACCGTGTCGTAGGTGTCCACCAGGAAGGTGACCGGGCCCGGGTGGGCGCGGGCGAAGGCGCGGAACGCCTCCTCCTCGCTGCCGAACGCCTCCACGTAGGAGTGCGCCATGGTGCCGACGGCGGGGATGGCCTCGGCGGTGGCGGCCTCGACGTTGCTCGTTCCGGCGAAGCCCACCAGCGCGCCGAGGCGTGCGGCCTGGAAACCGGCCTGCGGGCCGTGGGTGCGGCGGAGCGAGAAGTCCACGAGGGGATGTCCGGCCGCGGCGAGCACGCACCGGGCGGCCTTGGAGGCGATCACGGTGCGGTGGTTGACCTGGTTGAGCAGGTACGTCTCGACGAGCTGGGCCTCCGGCAGCGGCGCGGTCACCTCCAGCAGGGGTTCGCCCGCGAGCACGATCCGGCCCTCCGGAACCGCCCTCACCTGGCCGGTGAACTCGAGTCCGAGCAGCGGGGCCAGGTCGCGTTCGGGGCGGTGCAGCGCCGCGGCGTAGGCGGCGACGTCCTCCTCGGTGACGTGCAGGCCGGAGAGGAAGTCCAGGGCCGCCTCGGCGCCGGCCGCGACGAGGAAGCCCCGCTCGGGCGGGAGGTCGCGGACGAACAGGCTGAAGGTGGCCGGCTCCGTCATGCCCTCGCGCAGGTAAGACATCGCCATGGTGACCTCGTACAGATCGGTGGTCGTCGCCTCGGACATCCGGATCACCTCCACCCGTGGTGCCGCCCGCCCCGCCTCCTGCCCTGCACCTCATCCCATGGTCCGACGGCGGTGGGGCATCGGGGGACGGGCCGAACGTCCCGCGATCGGGGCCGAACCGGCCGGGGAGGGCGGCGAAGCGGCAGGGAGGGGGCGAACCGCCGGAGATCCGGCTGCCCGGAGGCGCTCCGGGGACGTTCCGGGGACGTTCCGGGGTGGTGGGGAGGCGGCCCGGGGACGGTCCGGAGGGGGCGCGGAGGTGGTCTCGCCACCTCCCCGACCTGCCGACGTTGCATGTTCATACGTTGTGTTGCATAGTCTTGCCATGTCCAAAGTCCTCACCTCTCTTCCCGCCGGCGAGCGGGTCGGCATCGCTTTCTCCGGCGGACTCGACACCTCGGTCGCCGTCGCCTGGATGCGCGACAAGGGTGCGATCCCCTGCACCTACACCGCCCACATCGGCCAGTACGACGAGCCCGACATCGCATCCGTGCCCGACCGTGCCACCGCGTACGGCGCCGAGATCGCCCGGCTCGTCGACTGCCGAGCCGCGCTGGTCGAGGAGGGGCTGGCCGCGCTCGCCTGCGGCGCGTTCCACATCCGCTCCGGCGGCCGCCCGTACTTCAACACCACGCCGCTGGGCCGCGCCGTGACCGGCACGCTGCTGGTGCGGGCGATGCTGGAGGACGGGGTGCAGATCTGGGGCGACGGCTCCACGTTCAAGGGCAACGACATCGAGCGGTTCTACCGGTACGGGCTGCTCGCCAACCCGCACCTGCGGATCTACAAGCCCTGGCTGGACGCGGACTTCGTCACCGAACTCGGCGGCCGCAAGGAGATGTCGGAGTGGCTGCTCACGCACGGGCTGCCCTACCGGGACCCGACCGAGAAGGCGTACTCCACGGACGCCAACATCTGGGGCGCCACCCACGAGGCGAAGACCCTGGAGCACCTCGACACCGGCCTGGAGACCGTCCAGCCCATCATGGGTGTGCGGTTCTGGGACCCGGAGGTCGAGATCGCCGCGGAGGACGTGACGATCGGCTTCGACCAGGGGCGTCCGGTCACCGTCAACGGCAAGGAGTTCGCCTCCCCCGTCGACCTCGTCATGGAGGTCAACGCGATCGGCGGCCGGCACGGACTCGGCATGTCCGACCAGATCGAGAACCGGATCATCGAGGCCAAGAGCCGCGGCATCTACGAGGCTCCCGGCATGGCCCTGCTGCACATCGCCTACGAGCGGCTGGTCAACGCGATCCACAACGAGGACACCCTGGCCGCGTACCACAACGAGGGCCGCCGGCTCGGCCGGCTGCTCTACGAGGGCCGCTGGCTGGACCCGCAGGCGCTGATGGTGCGGGAGTCGCTGCAGCGCTGGGTCGGCGCGGCGATCACCGGAGAGGTCACCCTGCGGCTGCGGCGCGGCGAGGACTACTCGGTGCTCGACACCCGGGGCCCGGCGCTCAGCTACCACCCGGACAAGCTCTCCATGGAGCGCACCGAGGACTCGGCGTTCGGCCCGGTGGACCGGATCGGCCAGCTCACCATGCGGAACCTGGACATCGCCGACTCCCGCGCGCGGCTGGAGCAGTACGCGGGCCTGGGCCTCGTCGGCACCGGCCACCCGACCCCGATCGGGGCCGCGCAGGCCGCGTCGACCGGGCTCATCGGCGCCATGGACCAGGGCGGTGCCGAGGCGATCGCCTCCCGCGGCGAGGCCGCCGAGGAGCAGGAGACGCTGCTGGACCGCGCCGCGATGGAGTCCGGCACGGACTGACCGACTCGCGACCCGCGGCCCCGGCCGCGGGTCGGAGGCCCCCACCGCGGGTCGGTCCACGGACCACAGGCCGGATCACAAGCCGATCACAAGCCGGATCACAAGCCGGACCACAGGCCAGTCCCGGCGTCGGGACCGGCGTCGGGGCCCGTGACCGGCCGCGGGCCGCGGGCCTCGGGGCCCGTGACCGGCTGGCGGCCGCGAGCCGCGGGCTCCGCACCGGCTCAGCCGGCGTCGTGCCAGCCGTCCGGCGCCACCCCCGCCACCGTGAAACCGATCACCGATCCGCCGCCCTCCCGGTGCTGCGCGAACGGCGCTCCGCCGTGTGCCAGGGCCACCTCGCGCACGATGGAAAGGCCCAGACCGGAACCCGGCAGGGAGCGGGCGTCGGCGGCCCGGTAGAAGCGGTCGAACACGTGCAGCAGGTCGCCGTCGGTGATGCCGGGCCCGCGGTCGAGCACCTCGACGCGCACCGTGCCGGCCCTGCCCGGCCCGGACACGCTGATCTCGATCGGCGCGCTGCCGTCGCGGTCGAACTTCGCCGCGTTCTCCACCAGGTTCGACAGCGCCCGCTGGAGCGAACCGGCGCGGCCGTACGTCGTGGTGTCGCCGCTCGCGCGCAGCTCCACGGTGCGCCCGGTGCGGCGGCCGGTCAGGCCGGCGACGTCCTCGGCGATCTCCGCGAGGTCCACCGTCTGCGGCGGCTCGCTGTCGGACTGCCCGGCCGCCAGGTCGACCAGCTCGTTGACCAGGTCGGTCAGCTCCCGGGCCTCCTGGGAGAGGTCGGCGACCAGTTCCTCGCGGGTGCCGGGCGGCAGCTCGTCGATGCGCCGCAGCAGCGAGATGTTGGTACGCAGCGACGTCAGCGGCGTCCGCAGTTCGTGCCCGGCGTCCTGGACCAGCCGCCGCTGGTCCTCCTCCGACTGGGCGAGCCGGCCCAGCATGCGGTCGAAGGCGCGGCCCAGGCGACCCACCTCGTCATAGCCGGTGACGGGCACCTGGACACCCAGTCGGCGGGTGCGGGCGACATCCTCCGCGGCGGAGGTGAGGACGACCAGGCGCCGGGTGATCCGCCGGGCCAGCCACCAGCCGAACAGTCCGGCCAGCACCACGACCGCCGCCATCAGCAGCAGCGTGCGCCGCTGCAGCGCCCGCAGCAGGTCCTCGGTGTCGCTGAACTCCTGCGCGACCTGGACCGCACCGCGGCCGCCGCCCAGCGAGACGGTGGCGACGCGGTAGACGTCGCTGCCGACGCCGACGTCCTTGTGGACGGCCAGCCTCCCGGCGGTCCCGGCACGGGCCACGGACAGGTCCGCGGCGGACACCGGCAGCGCCGGACGCCCTGCGTCGGCCACCCCGCCGTCCGGCCCCAGCACCTGCACGTTCGTCCGGGCCGGGCGGACGACGTCGTGGCCCGGCGCCGAGGAGGAGAAGTCCTGCGCCGTCATCCGGTGCCCGCGCACCTCCGCCCGCACGTCCTGGACGACCTCGTCGAACACCGACTGCTGGTCCACCCGCACCAGCCGGGCGGCGGAGCCGTAGGAGAGGATGCCGACGAGGACGGTCACGGCGGCCGTGACGGCCGCGAAGGACACCGCGAACGTGGTGCGCAGCGACACGAGCCCCGGCCTCCGCCGCACCAGCAGGCGGCGGACCCTCCCCACTCAGTCCTCCCGCAGTACGTAACCCACGCCGCGGACCGTGTGGATCAGCTGGGGCGCGCCCGGGGCGTCGAGTTTGCGGCGCAGGTAGCCGACGTAGACCGCCAGGTTCTTGGAGCCCGGACCGAAGTCGTAGCCCCAGATCCGGTCGTAGATGGTGGCATGGTCGAGCACGATCCCGGCGTTGCGCACCAGCAGTTCCAGCAGCTCGAACTCGGTGCGGGTCAGCTCCAGTTCCCGACCGTTCCGCCAGACCCTGCGCGCCTGCGGGTCCATGCGCAGCCCGGCCGTCTCGAGCAGCCGCTCCCCGCCCTGCGGCTGGGCGGCGGCACCGCCCGCCCCCTCGGCCGGGGAGCCGTCCTCCGCGGAACCCGCCGCGGCCCCGCCCCCGGACGCGGCCGTACCGCCCGCCGCACTGCCGGTCGGGCTGCCGGTCGGGCTGCCGGTCGGGGCGGTGCGGCGCAGGAGGGCGCGCAGCCGGGCGAAGACCTCCTCGACGTCGAACGGCTTGACGACGTAGTCGTCGGCGCCCGCGTCCAGCCCGGCGATGCGGTCGGCGGTCTCCACGAGCGCCGTCAGCATCAGGATCGGGGTGCGGTCCCCCTCGGCGCGCAGCACCCGGCAGACCTGCAGACCGTCTATACCGGGCATCATCACGTCCAGCACCAGCACGTCCGGCGGGCTCTTGTGGGCCTGCGCCAGTGCCTCGACACCGTCGGCGACCGCGGTGACGTGGTAGCCCTCCAGACTCAGGGCGCGTTCCAGGGCGTGGCGGATGGCGCGGTCGTCTTCGGCGAGGAGCACTGTCTGGGGCACGTGACCAGTGTGCCAAGGCCTGAAGCGGCGCGGCGGGGCGGAGTGAAGGGGCGGTCGCGTTCTTACCCGGATCTCACCGTCCGGGCCCGACCCGCGCCACCCCTGCCCCTACCCGCGCCCCTGCCCCCGTCCCCGTCCCCGTCCCCGTCCCCGTCCCCGGAGAGTGCACGCCGGCCCTCCCAGCCCGGGCCCGCCGTCCCCGGCCCCCGCCCGCCCACCGCGGTCGCGGGCACGAGCGCGGGCGCCGTGAACGCGGACGGGGGCGCGGGCCGGTCTCAGGGCACCAGGACCAGCCGTCCCCGCACCCCGCCCTCCGCCAGCCGGGCGTGCGCCTTGGCGGCGTCGGCCAAGGCGAACGTCTCGGCGACCCGGAGGGTCAGCACTCCCTCCTCCACCAGCCGGACCAGCTCGGCGAGCCGCGACCCGTCCGCGGTGACCGCCACCGCCGCGGTGCGCACCCCGCGCACCGGAGCGGGGTGGGCCTGCGGGATGACGCCGGCGTAGGCGCCGCCGTCCCGCACCCACGCCAGGGCCCGCTCCCCGAGCACCGCGGCGTCGAGCACGGCGTCCGCCCGCGGCAGCGCTCCGCCGCCCTCGCCCTCCAGGGCCTCGACGGTGGTGAAGGAGGCCGCTCCGAGGGACCGTACGAGTTCCTCGTCGTCCTCCCGGGCCAGCCCGGTCACCGCGATGCCGCGGTGCGCGGCCAACTGCACGGCGAATCCGCCGACCGCTCCCGCCGCCCCCGTCACCAGCAGGGTCCGGCCCTCCTCCAGGTCGAGCAGATCCAGTGCCTGGGCGGCGGTGAGCGCGTTCAGCGGCAGCGTCGCCGCACGCACCGCGTCCACTCCGGCGGGCGCCGGGGCCACTGCGCCCGTGTCGACGACGACGTACTCGGCATGCGCTCCCAGCGGCCTCATCAAGCCGGGGGCGAGCGCGACCACCTCGTCGCCGACATTCCAGACGCCGGCCGCGTCGGCCGACTCGACGGTCCCGGCCACGTCCCAGCCGAGCCCGACCGGCCCGTCGCCGCCCCCGAAGAGGCCGGACCGCACCCCCGCGTCCACCGGGTTCAGCGTGGCCGCCGCCACCTTGATCCGCACCTCCCCGGCGGCGGGCTCCGGCCGCGCCGTCTCCACCACCTCCACGACCTCGGGTCCGCCGAAGGCGTTCACGACCACTGCGCGCATGACTGCAGAGCTCCTCGTCCAGGGGTCGCGGTGCTCGATCGCACCGCGAGGGGGGCGCCGGGGCGGGAAGCCCCGTGCGCTGTCTCCGCGACCCTAGAAAGAGCTACTATCTCTTGGTAAGTAGTTACCTGAGAGTGCGTACGTATCCAGAAGGAGAGCCATGCCGACCACGACGGCCGCCCAGCGCCGCGAGCAGGCCCGTCTCGCGTACGACGCCTTCCTCCGCGACTGCCCGACCAACCAGCTCCTCGGCCGGCTCAGCGACAAGTGGGTCAGCCTGGTCGTCGCCGCGCTGTCCTCCGGCTCCCTGCGCTACAGCGACCTCGGCCGCCGCATCGCGGGCGTGAGCCCCAAGATGCTCACCCAGACGCTGCGCGGCCTGGAACGCGACGGCCTGATCACCCGGACCGTCACACCCTCCGTCCCGGTCCGCGTCGACTACGCCCTCACCCCGCTCGGCCTCAGCCTCGCGCGGCTGCTGACGGCCGTGAAGGACTGGGCGGAGACCCACTTCGACGAGGTCCACGCGGCCCGCGACCGCTACGACGCGCAGATCGCCACGGCCGACGGCGCGGAGGCGGCGAAGGGCTCCCCGAACTCGTAGGCCCCGGCGCACGCGAGCAGACGCCACGCCCGCAGGAGCCCTCGGGACAGGCACCACTCGCGCAGGAGCCTTCGGGACAGGCACCACTCGCGCAGGAGCCTTCGGGGCACGCGACCTCGGGGCAGGCGAGGGCGAGGAGGCCGAGCGGGCCGCGTCAGAAGTAGTACGAGTCCCCGGTGTCGAGGACCAGGACACGCTGGCGGCCGTCGGGCCGGCTGTCCGGACGGTCGCGGTCGGCAGCGCCGCCGTTCCACAGCGTGCCGACCTCCAGGACCGTCTCACCCGGCCGCTCGCGCAGCCGCACCGCGAGTGCGATCCGCTCGCCGACCCCGTCCGCGGCGATCGGCCCCGTACGGCAGACCACCTCGAGTGCCCCGATCCGCGCGCACCCCGGCGGCAGCGCGGGCTGCCGCGCGGCGAGCGGCGCCGACCAGCGCAGTCGCACCGCCGCGTCCGGCACCGCCGCCGACCCGTGGTTGCGCGGGGTGAACCGCACGTCCACCAGGCCGCCGCGCAGGGTCGCCGACCCGTGGTAGGCCAGATCAGCGCCGGGCGCCGCCGCCCGGGCAGAACCTCCCGCGAACAGCAGGGACACCGCGGCGAGCAGGGCGCCACCGCCCCTCACAGCACTCCGCACGACAAACCACTCCTCACCCGTGCCGTCGGCACCGCCGTCGAGGCGGCCGCAAGCATGTATCCCCCGCCACGGCGGCCACAGGCGCCGTCCAACAGGTGACGCGGGCACGGTCGGAGGGCCGACGGCGTGAACCTCAGAGTGAGGCGGAGAACAGCAGAGGACGGCGGTGGACGGCCGAGGACGGCAACCGGCAGCAGCCGGCGGGTGAAGGCGGAACCGGGTGAAGGCCGTCGGCGGACGGCCGGCGGCCGACGGACGGGGGGTGGAGGCCGGCATGGGAGGCTGCCCGCATGATGGTCCTCCGGTCCGCCGCGCTGTTCCTCCTCGCCGCACTGTTCGAGATCGGCGGCGCCTGGCTGGTCTGGCAGGGCGTGCGGGAGCACCGCGGCTGGCTGTGGGCGGCCGGCGGCGTACTCGCCCTCGGCGCCTACGGCTTCGTCGCCACCTTCCAGCCCGACGCGCACTTCGGCCGCGTCCTCGCCGCCTACGGCGGCGTGTTCGTCGCCGGTTCGCTCCTGTGGGGAGTGGTCGCGGACGGCTACCGCCCGGACCGCTGGGACGTGGCCGGGGCACTGGTCTGCCTGGCCGGCATGGCCCTGATCATGTGGGCGCCCCGGAGCAACGGCTGACCAGCCCGCGGCACCCCGCGGCACCCCGCGATCCCGGAAACGCGCCGCTCCCGGTCCGGCCGCCGGGACTGGACCGGCCGCGGTCGGGTCCGCGGCCGTCGCCTACCCTTGACGCGGCCGGACCGGCGCACGGACCAGCGCCTCGGACCGGCACCCGCACGACCCCAGCCGGGACCAGTGCCCGAACCGAGGAGCAGCCCCATGGCCACCGCCGCACCGTCCGCCGCCTCCCGCATCGCCGTCGTCACCGGCGCGAGCAGCGGCATCGGCGCCGCCACGGCCCGACAGCTCGCCGCGGCCGGGTACCGGGTGGTGCTGACCGCCCGCCGCAAGGACCGCATCGAGGCGCTGGCGGAGGAGTTGACCGCGGCCGGGCACTCGGCGACGGCGTACCCGCTGGACGTCACCGACCGGGCCGCCGTCGACGAGTTCGCCACCGCGTTCCGCACCGTCGGCGTCCTGGTCAACAACGCGGGCGGGGCGCTGGGCGCCGACCCGGTGGCGACCGGCGACCCCGACGACTGGCGCACCATGTACGAGACGAACGTCCTCGGCACCCTGCACCTCACCCAGGCGCTGCTGCCCAGACTGGAGGCGAGCGGCGACGGCACCGTCGTGGTCGTCTCCTCGACCGCGGGCCACGGCGTGTACGAGGGCGGCGCGGGCTACGTCGCCGCCAAGCACGGTGCGCACGTCCTCGCTGAGACGCTCCGCCTGGAGATCGTGGGGCGGCCGGTCCGCGTCATCGAGATCGCGCCCGGCATGGTGAAGACCGACGAGTTCGCGCTGACCCGCTTCGGCGGCGACCAGGACCGGGCGGCGAAGGTCTACGAGGGCGTCGCCGACCCGCTGACCGCCGACGACGTCGCCGACACCATCACCTGGGCGGTCACCCGGCCGAGCCACGTCAACGTGGACCTCCTCGTGGTCCGGCCGCGGGCCCAGGCCTCCAACACCAAGGTGCACCGGGAGCGCTGACGTTCCGGCCGCCGGCCGGAGCCGCCCGAGGGCGGTGCCGGGACCCGGCCGGTCCCGCGCGCAGGCCCCGCGCCGCCCGGTGGCGGGGCCCCGGCACCGGGCGGCAGCCGTACCGGTGCCCGGCCTCCCGCCGCGTCCCGGGCCTCGACGGCGGCCCCCGGGCCCGCCGGGCGGGGCCGGCTTGCCAGGATGAGCGGCGTGGACAGACACGTACCCTTCGAGGCCCTGCACAACTTCCGCGACCTGGGCGGCTACCGGGTCGGCGACGGCGGCCGCCGCATCCGCGCGGGCGCGCTGTACCGCTCGGACTCGCTGGGCAAGCTCGCCGCGGGCACCGCGGACTGGGACCGCTTCCTGGCACTGGGCGTCGGCACGGTGATCGACCTGCGGTACCCCTGGGAGATCGCCGGGCGGGGGCGCGTCCCGGAGCACCCCTCCTTCGCGTACCACAACCTGAGCATCGAGCACCGCCCGTACGACCAGCCGTCCCTGGGTGCCGAGGTCGACCCGGGCCCGTTCCTCGCCGAACGCTTCATGGAGGTCGCCGAGGACGGGGTGAAGGAGATCCGGCGGGCGCTGGAGCTGGTGGCCGGGGCCGCCGAAACGCGCACCCCGCTGGTCTTCCACTGCGCCTCCGGCAAGGACCGCACGGGCCAGCTCGCCGCCCTCGTGCTCGGTCTGCTCGGCG
Source organism: Streptomyces sp. MS06 (assembly GCF_047200655.1). Classification (NCBI taxonomy): domain Bacteria; kingdom Bacillati; phylum Actinomycetota; class Actinomycetes; order Kitasatosporales; family Streptomycetaceae; genus Streptomyces; species Streptomyces sp. MS06. Next base: position 63,088 of record NZ_JBJZOJ010000018.1, on the reverse strand, counting down.
CGGACGCGGCCACGATCACCGAGGACTTCAGCCTCACCGAGCTGGCCGCCCCGGCGCTGCTCGCCGAGTGGCGGGCCCGCAACGAGGGCCGCTCCCCGGCCTGGCCGGCGTACGGCCGCGCGCCCGAGTCGGTGATGCGCCTGTTCCTCGGCGCTCTCGCGGAACGCCACGGATCGGTCGGGGGCTACGTGCGCCAGGCCCTCGGCATGGACGCCGAGGACCTCGCGGCGACCCTGCGCGACCACCTCCTGGAACCGGTGCCGACGGACCGGCCGCCGCTGGCGTACCGCCGTGCGGTCCCGGACGACGCGGCCTCGCTGGTCCGGCTCCGCGACACGGCCGCCCTGTGGCAGCTCGCCCGGGGCATCCGCCAGTGGCTGCCCGGGGAGAAGGACGCGGAGCACTTCCGCCACCGGATGCGGGAGGGCGAGGTCTGGTTCGCCCTCAGCGGGGGCCGGCCGGCCGGTGCCTGGGAGCTGTGGTGGGACGATCCGGCCGCCTGGGGCCCCCGCCCGCCCGACGCGGGCTACATCCACCGCCTGATGACGGTCCCGCACACGGCCCCGCCCGGCACCGGCCGGCGCATGCTCGCCGAGGCGGAGGCCCGGATCGCCGCGGTGGGCCGCACCTTCGCCCGCCTGGACTGCCTGGCCGACAACCCGCGCCTGCGCGGGTACTACGAGGCGGCGGGCTACCGGGTGGTCGGCGAGCAGCCCGGCAAGCAGGACGGCGCCGGAGGGAGCCCGTACGCGGTCACGCTGCTGGAGAAGCGGCTGACCGGTTGACGGCCGTACCGGCTCAGCGGTTGACGGTCGTACCGGCTGACCGGTTGACGGCCGTACCGGCTCAGCGGTTGACGGTCGTACCGGCTGACCGGTTGACGGCCGTACCGGCTGACCGGACGGCCGCCGTACCGCTCAGCCCTTGACGCAGACGACCTGCTTCAGCTTCGCCACCACCTGCACGAGGTCCCGCTGCTGGTCGATGACCTGCTCGATGGGCTTGTAGGCGCCCGGGATCTCGTCCACGACGCCGGAGTCCTTGCGGCACTCCACGCCCCTGGTCTGCTCCTGGAGGTCCTTCGTCGTGAAGCGCCGCTTGGCCGCGTTGCGGCTCATCCGGCGTCCGGCGCCGTGCGAGGCGGAGTTGAAGGAGCTGTCGTTGCCGAGGCCCTTCACGATGTACGAACCGGTGCCCATGGAACCGGGGATGATGCCGTACTCGCCGCTGCCCGCGCGGATCGCGCCCTTGCGGGTGACGAGCAGGTCCACGCCCTCGTAGCGTTCCTCGGCCACGTAGTTGTGGTGGCAGGAGATCTCCGGCTCGAAGACGGGCTTCGCCTTGCCGAACTCCCTGCGGACCGCGTCCTTCAGCAGCGCCATCATGATTCGGCGGTTGTGCCTGGCGTACTCCTGCGCCCAGAACAGGTCGTTGCGGTAGGCCGCCATCTGCGGGGTGTCCGCCACGAACACCGCCAGGTCCCGGTCGACGAGGCCCTGGTTGTGCGGGAGCTTCTGCGCCACGCCGATGTGGTGTTCGGCGAGTTCCTTGCCGATGTTGCGGGAACCGGAGTGGAGCATCAGCCACACGGCACCGTCGGTGTCGACGCAGACCTCGCAGAAGTGGTTGCCGCCGCCGAGCGTGCCCATCTGCTTGGTGGCCCGTTCCTGACGGAACCTGACCGCCTCGGCGATCCCGTCGAAGCGCCCCCAGAAGTCGTCCCATCCGGAGGTGGCCGTCCCGTGCAGCCGCCGGGGGTCGACGGGGCTGTCGTGCATCCCCCGGCCCACCGGGATGGCCTGCTCGATCTTCGACCGCAGCCGGGAGAGGTCCCCGGGCAGGTCGTTCGCGGTGAGGGAGGTCCGGACCGCCGACATGCCGCAGCCGATGTCCACGCCCACCGCCGCCGGGCACACCGCGCCCTGCATCGCGATGACCGAGCCGACCGTCGCGCCCTTGCCGTAGTGCACGTCCGGCATCACGGCCAGGCCCTTGATCCACGGCAGGGTGGCGACGTTGCGGAGCTGCTGCAGGGCCGCCTCGTCGACGGACGCCGGGTCGGTCCACAGGCGGATCGCCACCTCGGCACCGGGCATCTCCACGTACGACATAACTTCCCCATTCCCCCGTGAAACGACAAAAAGCCTTGTACAGCAAAACCGGCGCCAAGGTCGACAAACAGGACAGGGGACCGGCGTTCACGGCAGTGCGTGCGATAGACATTGTGTTCCGGGAGCGCCCCCGTCCGGCAAACGAATAACCAGCGAGGACACCGGCTCTCCGCGCATCCGCACCGTCGAGAGGAGCCTCACCGTGCAGCGGAAGGCGTACGTCCCCGGCACCGCCGCGCTCCTCGCGCTGCTGCTGGCCGGCTGCAGCGGCGGCTCGGGGGACGGCGGCAGCACCGACGACTCGCACCCCGGCCCCAGCGAGACCGCCGCCTCCGCCGAACCCGGCAGGTACCGCACGCTCCCGGAGCCCTGCACCGCGGCCTCCGCGGACACGCTCGCCTCGCTGCTGCCCGGCCTGGGCAAAATCACGGACGAGGAGCGGCGGCAGAAGGCCGCCCGGGGCACCCCGATCCTGACCTACGACACCGACCGCAAGGTCGGCTGCCGCTGGAAGGTGGACTCCGCGACCGCTTCCGACCGCCTGTACGTGGACTTCGAACGGGTCGTCAGCTACGACGCCACCGTCAGCGCCGACACCGAGGCGGAGCAGCTGTTCGCCGCGCAGCGGCAGGCGGCCGGCCTGCCGGCACCGACCGATTCCGCCTCCGGCGGAGCACCCGGCACGGCCGGCCCGACCTCCACGGCCACCGGCACCACGCCCACCGACACCACGGCCCCGGCACCCTCGCCCTCGTCCTCGTCGTCGCCCGGATCGGCCGCCGCGGCCGGGGCCGCCTCCGGGTCCGGGGCGCCCTCCTCCGGGGGCCCCTCATCGGGCGCTCCGTCACCGGGCGCGACCGACGGCCTCCAGCCGCGCGTCCTCGACGACCTCGGCGACGAGGCCTTCCTCGACGACCGTTTGAGCGACCCCGGTTCGACGGCGCAGCAGCGCACGGTGACTGTGGCGTTCCGCACGTCGAACGTCATCGTGACCGTCCGGTACGAGGAGCAGCCGACGATGCTCGGAGCCGTCCCGGACAGCAAGGAAATGCAGGACAGGGCGCGGAAACTGGCGGCGGCACTGGCCGACTCGCTCTCCGGCTGACCCCGCCGGGCCGCCCGGCCGGCCCGGGAGCGGTACCCGGGAAGACGGACCGGGCGACTGCTCCAACGCGTACCGTGGCCCCTCGGACCCGTTCCGATCGCAGGAACCACGAGCGTCATGAGTGAAGGAACCATGCAGCGACGAGCCCAGCGAGAGCAGCGAGACGATCTGGGGGCACCCGGTGCGCCCGCCGGTCGGCAGGGTGGTGAGCGGAGCCCCGGGCGCCTGATCCGGGTGGCCGCGGGCGCGGCCGCCGTCCCCGCGATGCTGCTGGCCGCGGGCTGCTCCTCCGGCGGCGCCGACGCCGACCCGAAGCCGTCCGACAGCGCTTCGGCGTCCGCGAGCCCCTCCCCGACCGTGCAGGCGGCGGCGTACCGCACGCTGCCCAAGGCGTGCGCGGTGCTGACCCCGAAGACGCTGGGCGAACTGGTGCCGGAGGGCGCCAAGAAGGGCAAGGAGGGCTCCTCCGACGACATCTCCACCCGGGCGAGCTGTTCGTGGAGCAGCCTGGACAACAACGGGGTCAAGGGCTCGCAGTTCCGCTGGCTCAACATCTCCATGCTCCGCTTCGACTCCGACGCCGTCCGCGGCGAGGGCGAGAAACTGGCCCACGACTACTACGCGAAGCAGGTGCGGGACGCGAAGGCGGCGCAGGGCGCGAAGAACACCCGGGAGGAGACGGCCGCCGGCACCGGCGACGAGGCCACCGCGGTGCGCTACGACCTGAAGAAGAAGGAAGGCGCCTTCAGGCAGCAGACGATCGTGGCCCGGGTGGAGAACGTCGTCGTCACCCTCGACTACAACGGCGCCGGTCTGGCCGGCGACAAGACGCCGAACGCCGACGACCTGGCGAAGGTCGCCGCGAAGGCGGCCAGGGAGGCGGTGGCCGCGGTGTCCACCGCCAACTCCGGCGGCCCGGCGGCCCCGTCCGCCTCCCGCTCCGGCACGGCCTCCCCGGCCAAGGGCTCCTCCGCGGCCCCGTCCGCACGGGCCACCGCCTCCGCCACCGCCTCCGGGTCGGCCGGCAAGAGCTGACCCGGCTCCACCCGCCCGCTCGGGGCCGGCGTGGAGCGTCTCCGGGCCGGTTCGGAGCCGCCCGGAGACGGGACCGGAACCGCCCGGAGCAGCCGGGCGGGGGGGGGGGGGGGGGGGGGGGGGGGGAGGAGGGGGGGGAGGGGGGGGGGGGGGGGGGGGGGGGGGGCCCCCCCCCCCCCCCCGGCGGCACGTTTCTGCTGGCTTCCGGCGCGCTCGCCGAGCGGGTCAGGCGTCCTCGTGGGAGACCGCGCGCCGGGCGTCCGCGTCGAGCACGCCCCAGTTGATCAGCTGCTCGGTGAGGACCGAGGGCGACTGGTCGTAGATGACGGCGAGGGTGCGCAGGTCGTCCTGGCGGATGGAGAGCACCTTGCCGTTGTAGTCGCCGCGCTGCGACTGGATGGTCGCCGCGTACCGCTGCAGCGGGCCGGCCTTCTCCACCGGTACGTGGGCCAGCCGCTCCAGGTCCAGCACCAGCTTCGGCGGCGGCTCGGCGGCACCGCCCGGCGTCGTGCCCGGGAGCAGCTCCTGCACCGGGACGCCGTAGAAGTCCGCCAGCTCGGCGAGGCGCTGCACGGTCACGGCCCGGTCGCCGCGCTCGTACGAGCCGACAACGACCGCCTTCCAGCGTCCCTGGGACTTCTCCTCGACACCGTGGAGGGAAAGGCCCTGCTGGGTGCGGATCGCCCGGAGCTTGGCCCCGAGCTGTTTGGCGTATTCGCTGGACATATAGCTCCCCGGCACTGTGTCGACGCGACCGGACTGGGTTCCCGCCGCGCGGCTGGTAACTCACTGTGAGGTTACGCAGCGTGATTCTCCTGCGTCAAGCCGAATGGTCCACACCGACCCTTCCGTGCCGGCCGCCGCCCGTTGCGCCGGTGGAGTGATCCGATGCCCCCGGCGGGGTGACAAGGGGGCGATCCGGCGTGCCGCGCGGGCCTGCTACCGTAGGTCGCGTACACCAGACGTCCTTTAAGGTCCGTCCCGTGAGGCGGAGAAGGAGGTCCTTTCTTCATGGACTCGCAAGCGTCCGATGCCAGGCCCGTACTGGAGGGTCCTGACATCGCGCGGGTGCTGACCCGCATCGCCCACGAGATCGTCGAGCGCGCCAAGGGCGCCGACGACGTGGTGCTCCTCGGCATCCCCACCCGGGGTGTCTTCCTCGCCCAGCGGCTCGCCGTCAAGCTGGAGCAGATCACCGAGCGCAAGGTCCCGGTCGGTTCGCTCGACATCACCATGTACCGCGACGACCTGCGCATGCATCCGCCGCGCGCGCTCGCCCGCACCGAGATCCCCGGTGACGGCCTCGACGGCCGCCTCGTCGTCCTCGTCGACGACGTGCTCTTCTCCGGCCGCACCATCCGAGCCGCCCTCGACGCCCTGAACGACATCGGGCGCCCGCGCGCGGTCCAGCTGGCGGTCCTCGTCGACCGCGGCCACCGCGAACTGCCGATCCGCGCCGACTACGTCGGCAAGAACCTCCCCACGTCGCTGCGGGAGACGGTCAAGGTCCAGCTCGCCGAGGAGGACGGCCGCGACACCGTGCTGCTCGGTGTGAAGCCCGCCCCCCAGTAGCACGCCGGGCGGGTGCGCGGCCGCCACGGCGCGCCGACGTGTGCGCCCCGAGCCCCGCCGTGCCCGCCGGGGACCCTCCCGGCTCCCCGGACACCTCTCGAACTGCCATACGGAGCCTGACAGATGCAGCGTCATCTCATCTCGGCCGCCGACCTGACCCGCGACGACGCCGTGCTGATCCTCGACACCGCCGAGGAGATGGCCCGGGTCGCGGACCGGCCGATCAAGAAACTCCCGACCCTGCGCGGCCGCACCGTCGTCAACCTCTTCTTCGAGGACTCCACCCGCACCCGGATCTCCTTCGAGGCGGCCGAGAAGCGGCTGTCCGCGGACGTCATCAACTTCTCCGCCAAGGGGTCGAGCGTCTCCAAGGGCGAATCCCTCAAGGACACCGCCCAGACCCTGGAGGCGATGGGCGTCGACGCCGTCGTCATCCGGCACGGCGCCTCCGGGGCCCCGTACCGCCTTGCCAACTCCGGCTGGATCGACGCCGCCGTGGTCAACGCCGGCGACGGCACCCACCAGCACCCGACGCAGGCGCTCCTCGACGCCTTCACCGTGCGGCGCCGCCTGGTGGGCCGGGACGCCGGCCTCGGCAGGGACCTGGCCGGCCGGCGGATCACGATCGTGGGCGACGTGCTGCACAGCCGGGTCGCCCGCTCCAACGTCGACCTGCTGCACACCCTCGGCGCCGAGGTCACCCTGGTCGCCCCGCCCACCCTGCTGCCGGTCGGTGTCGGGTCCTGGCCCTGCGCGGTCTCCTACGACCTCGACTCCACGCTGCCCAAGTGCGACGCGCTGATGATGCTGCGCGTGCAGAGCGAGCGCATGAACGCCGCCTTCTTCCCCACCGAGCGGGAGTACTCCCGCCGCTACGGCCTCGACGGCGAGCGCATGGCCAGGCTGCCGGACCACGCCGTCGTGATGCACCCCGGACCGATGGTCCGCGGCATGGAGATCACCGCCGAGGTCGCCGACTCGCCGCGCTGCACCGCCGTCGAGCAGGTCGCCAACGGCGTCTCCATCCGCATGGCCGTCCTCTACCTGCTGCTCGGCGGCAACGAGCCGGCCGTCACCCACCCCGCCCGTCCGCCCGCCGCCCAGCCCGCCAGCCCTTCCGAAGAGCGCCCCGCGCACACCCCGTCCACGCCCGAGGAGAAGTGAGACCCGTGAGCAAGACCCTGATCCGCGGAGCGAAGGTACTCGGCGGCGCGCCGAAGGACGTGCTGATCGACGGCGCGGCCGTCGAGGCCGTCGGCAGCTCACTGCCCGCCGAGGGGGCCGAGGTCGTCGAGGCGGACGGCAAGGTCCTGCTGCCGGGCCTGGTCGACCTCCACACCCACCTGCGCGAGCCCGGCCGCGAGGACTCCGAGACCGTGCTCACCGGCACCCGGGCCGCCGCCGCCGGGGGCTTCACGGCCGTGTTCGCCATGGCCAACACCTTCCCGGTCGCCGACACCGCCGGCGTCGTCGAGCAGGTCTGGCGGCTGGGCCGCGAGCACGGCTACTGCGACGTGCAGCCCATCGGCGCCGTCACCGTCGGCCTGGACGGCCGGAAACTCGCCGAACTGGGCGCCATGCACGAGTCGGCGGCCGGCGTCACCGTCTTCTCCGACGACGGCAAGTGCGTGCACGACGCCGTGATCATGCGCCGCGCGCTGGAGTACGTGAAGGCCTTCGGCGGCGTCGTCGCGCAGCACGCCCAGGAGCCGCGGCTGACCGAGGGCGCCCAGATGAACGAGGGCGTGGTCTCCGCCGAACTGGGCCTGGGCGGCTGGCCCGCGGTCGCCGAGGAGTCGATCATCGCCCGGGACGTGCTGCTCGCCGAGCACGTCGGCTCCCGGGTGCACATCTGCCATCTGTCCACGGCCGGCAGCGTCGAGATCGTCCGCTGGGCCAAGTCCCGCGGCATCCAGGTCACCGCCGAGGTCACCCCGCACCACCTGCTCCTCACCGACGAGCTGGTGCGCAGCTACGACCCGGTCTACAAGGTGAACCCGCCGCTGCGCACCGAGCGGGACGTCATGACGCTGCGTGAGGCTCTGGCCGACGGCACGATCGACATCGTCGCCACCGACCACGCCCCGCACCCGCACGAGGACAAGGACTGCGAGTGGGCCGCGGCCGCCATGGGCATGGTCGGCCTGGAGACCGCGCTGTCGGTGGTGCAGGAGACCATGGTGGAGACCGGGCTGCTGGACTGGGCCGGCGTCGCCGACCGGCTGTCCGCCCGGCCCGCGCGGATCGGCGGCGCCCAGGGCCAGGGCCGTCCCGTCTCGGCTGGTGAGCCCGCCAACCTCACCCTCGTCGACACGGCATACCGTGGGCCGGTGGACCCCGCGGGCTTCGCCTCGCGCAGCCGCAACACCCCGTACCGGGGGCGCGAGCTGCCGGGCCGTGTGACGCACACGTGGCTCCGGGGCCGGGCCACACTCGTCGACGGGAAGCTCACGTGACACCTGTACTCCTGCTGGCCGCCGAGCGGAAATCGGCCGAAGTGACCGACTGGGCGGCCCGGATCGGCTGGGTGGTCGGCCTCGCCCTGTTCGTCGCGCTGATCTACTGGCTGATGCGCGAGGGCTGGAAGTGGCGGGGCACCCTGCAGGGCGACCTGCCGCCGCTGCCCGGAGTGCCGGACCGGACCGGCCCGGTGACACTGAGCATGAGCGGCCGCTACCACGGCTCCACCACGGCGGGGCAGTGGCTGGACCGCATCGTGGCCCACGGCCTCGGCGCCCGCAGCCGGGTCGAGCTCACCCTCACGGACGCGGGACTGGCCGTCGAGCGCCCCGGCGCGACCGACTTCTTCGTGCCCGCCGCGCAACTGCGGGACGCCCGGCTGGACAAGGGCATCGCCGGCAAGGTCCTCACCGAGGGCGGCCTGCTGGTGGTGACCTGGGCGCACGGCGAGAGGCTGATCGACTCCGGGTTCCGCTCCGACCGCGCGGCCGAGCACAACCGATGGGTCGACACCCTGAACGAAATGATCAACAAGACGGAAGGCGCACGATGACGACCTCCACCAGGGGAGCCGGAAGGGTTCCCGCCGTACTCGTCCTGGAGGACGGCCGGACGTTCCGCGGCCGCGCCTACGGGGCCGTGGGGGAGACCTTCGGCGAAGCGGTGTTCTCCACCGGCATGACCGGCTACCAGGAGACCCTGACCGACCCTTCGTACGACCGTCAGATCGTCGTCGCGACCGCCCCGCAGATCGGCAACACCGGCTGGAACGACGAGGACGACGAGTCCCGCCGCATCTGGGTGTCCGGCTACGTCGTCCGCGACCCCTCCCGCGTCCCGTCCAACTGGCGCGCCCGCCGCTCCCTCGACGACGAACTGGTCGCCCAGGGCGTCGTCGGCATCAGCGGCGTCGACACCCGCGCCCTCACCCGCCACCTGCGCGAGCGGGGCTCCATGCGGGCCGGGATCTTCTCCGGCGAGCAGCTCACCGCCGAGCCCGACCTCCTCGCCCGCGTGCAGGCCCAGCCGCACATGAAGGGCACCAGCCTGTACGAGGAGGTCGCCACCCGGGAGGCCTACGTCGTTCCGGCGGTCGGCGGGAAGCGGTTCACCGTGGCCGCGATCGACCTCGGCATCAAGGGCATGACCCCGTACCGGATGGCCGAGCGCGGCATCGAGGTGCACGTGCTCCCGGCGACCGCCACCGAGGACGAGGTCTACGCCGTCGCACCGGACGGCGTCTTCTTCTCCAACGGACCGGGTGACCCGGCCACCGCCGACGGCCCGGTCGCGCTGATGACCGCCGTGCTGCGACGCCGCACGCCCCTGTTCGGCATCTGCTTCGGCAACCAGATCCTCGGCCGCGCCCTCGGCTTCGGCACCTACAAGCTGAAGTACGGCCACCGCGGCATCAACCAGCCGGTCCAGGACCGCACCACCGGCAAGGTCGAGGTCACCGCGCACAACCACGGCTTCGCCGTGGACGCGCCGCTCGACACGGTCAGCGAGACGCCGTTCGGCCGCGCCGAGGTGTCCCACGTCTGCCTCAACGACGACGTCGTGGAGGGGCTGCGGCTGCTCGACCAGCCTGCCTTCTCCGTCCAGTACCACCCGGAAGCGGCGGCCGGCCCGCACGACGCCGCCTACCTGTTCGACCGCTTCGTCACCCTGATGGAGGGCCAGCGTGCCTAAGCGCACCGATATCCAGTCCGTCCTGGTCATCGGCTCCGGCCCGATCGTCATCGGCCAGGCCGCCGAGTTCGACTACTCCGGCACCCAGGCGTGCCGCGTGCTGAAGGCCGAGGGCCTTCGCGTGATCCTCGTCAACTCCAACCCGGCGACGATCATGACCGACCCGGAGATCGCCGACGCCACCTACGTCGAGCCGATCACCCCCGAGTTCGTCGAGAAGATCATCGCCAAGGAGCGCCCAGACGCCCTGCTGCCCACCCTGGGCGGCCAGACGGCCCTCAACACGGCGATCTCCCTGCACGAGAGCGGGGTACTCGCCAAGCACGGCGTCGAACTGATCGGCGCCCGCCCGGAGGCGATCCACAAGGGCGAGGACCGCGACCAGTTCAAGGAGGTCGTGGAGGAGGTCCGCCGCAAGATCGGGCACGGCGAGTCCGCCCGCTCGGTGATCTGCCACTCCATGGACGACGTGCTCGCGGGCGTCGACGAGCTGGGCGGCTACCCGGTCGTGGTCCGCCCCTCCTTCACCATGGGCGGCGCGGGCTCCGGCTTCGCGCACGACGAGGAGGAGCTGCGCCGCATCGCCGGCCAGGGCCTCACGCTGTCTCCCACCACCGAGGTGCTCCTGGAGGAGTCCATCCTCGGCTGGAAGGAGTACGAGCTGGAGCTGATGCGCGACAAGCACGACAACGTCGTGGTCGTCTGCTCCATCGAGAACTTCGACCCGATGGGCGTGCACACCGGCGACTCGATCACCGTCGCCCCCTCGATGACGCTCACCGACCGCGAGTACCAGATCCTGCGCGACATCGGCATCGCCGTGATCCGCGAGGTCGGCGTCGACACCGGCGGCTGCAACATCCAGTTCGCGGTCAACCCCGCCGACGGCCGGGTCATCGTCATCGAGATGAACCCGCGCGTGTCGCGCTCCTCGGCCCTGGCCTCCAAGGCGACCGGCTTCCCGATCGCCAAGATCGCCGCCAAGCTGGCCGTCGGCTACACCCTCGACGAGATCCCGAACGACATCACCCGGGAGACCCCGGCCTCCTTCGAGCCCACCCTCGACTACGTCGTCGTCAAGGCACCGCGGTTCGCCTTCGAGAAGTTCCCGCAGGCCGACTCCACGCTGACCACCACGATGAAGTCGGTCGGCGAGGCCATGGCCATCGGCCGCAACTTCCCCGAGGCGTTCCAGAAGGCGCTGCGCTCGCTGGAGAGGACGGGCAGCCAGTTCGCCTTCACCGGCGAACCCGGCGACAGGGCCACGCTGCTCGAGGAGGCCCGGCGCCCCACCGACGGCCGCATCAACACCGTGATGCAGGCGATCCGCGCGGGCGCCACGGCGGAGGAGGTCTTCGAGGCCACCGGGATCGACCCCTGGTTCGTCGACCAGCTCTTCCTGATCAAGGAGATCGCCGACGAGCTGGCCGGGGCCGCGGAACTGACCGCCGACCTGCTCGCCGAGGCCAAGCGGCACGGCTTCTCCGACGCGCAGATCGCGGACATCCGCGACCTGCGCGAGGACGTGGTCCGCGAGGTCCGCCACGCCCTCGGCGTCCGCCCGGTCTACAAGACGGTCGACACCTGCGCCGCCGAGTTCGCCGCGCGGACGCCGTACTTCTACTCCTCCTACGACGAGGAGAGCGAGGTGGCGACCCGCGAGAAGCCCGCGGTGATCATCCTCGGCTCCGGCCCGAACCGCATCGGCCAGGGCATCGAGTTCGACTACTCCTGTGTGCACGCCTCCTTCGCGCTGTCCGACGCCGGGTACGAGACGGTGATGGTCAACTGCAACCCGGAGACCGTCTCCACCGACTACGACACCTCCGACCGGCTGTACTTCGAGCCGCTCACCCTGGAGGACGTGCTGGAGATCGTCCACGCGGAGACCCAGGCCGGCCCGGTCGCCGGCGTCGTCGTCCAGCTCGGCGGACAGACCCCGCTGGGCCTGTCGCAGGCGCTGAAGGACAACGGCGTGCCCATCGTCGGCACCCCGCCCGAGGCCATCCACGCGGCCGAGGACCGGGGCGCCTTCGGACGGGTGCTCGGCGAGGCCGGACTGCCCGCCCCGAAGCACGGCACCGCCACCACCTTCGGCGAGGCCAAGGCGATCGCCGACGAGATCGGCTACCCGGTCCTGGTCCGCCCCTCCTACGTGCTCGGCGGCCGAGGCATGGAGATCGTCTACGACGAGGCCCGCCTCTCGGAGTACATCGCCGAGTCCACCGAGATCAGCCCGAACCGCCCGGTCCTGGTCGACCGGTTCCTCGACGACGCCATCGAGATCGACGTCGACGCGCTCTACGACGGCGAGGAGCTCTACCTCGGCGGCGTGATGGAGCACATCGAGGAGGCCGGCATCCACTCCGGCGACTCCGCCTGCGCGCTGCCGCCGATCACGCTGGGCGGCTTCGACATCAAGCGGCTGCGCGCCTCCACCGAGGCCATCGCCCGCGGGGTCGGGGTGCGCGGCCTGATCAACATCCAGTTCGCGATGGCCGGCGACATCCTCTACGTCCTGGAGGCCAACCCGCGCGCCTCGCGCACGGTCCCCTTCACCTCCAAGGCGACCGCGGTACCGCTCGCCAAGGCCGCCGCCCGCATCTCGCTGGGTGCGACCATCGCCGGACTGCGCGCCGAGGGCCTGCTGCCGGCGACCGGCGACGGCGGGGAACTGCCGCTGGACGCGCCGATCTCGGTCAAGGAGGCCGTGATGCCGTGGAGCCGCTTCCGCGACACCTCCGGCCGCGGCGTCGACACCGTGCTCGGACCGGAGATGCGCTCCACCGGCGAGGTGATGGGCATCGACTCGGTCTTCGGCACCGCGTACGCCAAGTCGCAGGCCGGCGCCTACGGCGCGCTGCCGACCAAGGGCCGCGCCTTCATCTCGGTCGCCAACCGGGACAAGCGCTCGATGATCTTCCCGGCGCGTGAGCTGGTCGCCCACGGTTTCGAACTGCTGGCCACCTCCGGCACCGCCGAGGTCCTCAAGCGCAACGGCATCAACGCCACCGTCGTGCGCAAGCAGTCCGAGGGCCCCGGCCCGAACGGCGAGCGGACCGTCGTCCAGCTCATCCACGACGGCGAGGTCGACCTCATCGTCAACACGCCGTACGGCACCGGCGGCCGCCTCGACGGCTACGACATCCGCACCGCGGCCGTGGCCCGCGCGGTGCCCTGCCTGACGACGGTCCAGGCGCTCGCCGCGGCCGTCCAGGGCATCGACGCGCTCAACCACGGAGACGTGGGAGTGCGCTCGCTCCAGGAACACGCCGAACACCTGACCGCGGCCCGCGACTGAGCCCCGAGGGGGACACCGGAAACGGTGTCCCCCTCCTCATGAGAAGACCTGGGACATGTACGAACTCCTCTTTCGGGTGGTCTTTTGCCGGATGGATCCCGAGCGGGCCCACCACCTGGCCTTCCGCTGGATCCGCCTCGCCGCCCGCATCCCGGTGCTGCGCACCTTCGCCGCCGCCGTCCTCGCACCGCGCTACGGGGAACTGCGCACCGAGGCCCTCGGACTGCGGATGCACGGCCCCTTCGGACTCGCCGCCGGCTTCGACAAGAACGCCGTCGCCGTCGACGGCATGGCGATGCTCGGCTTCGACCACGTCGAGATCGGCACGGTCACCGGCGAGCCGCAGCCCGGCAACCCCAAGAAGCGGCTGTTCCGCCTGGTGCCGGACCGTGCGCTGATCAACCGGATGGGCTTCAACAACGACGGTTCCCTGGCCGTCGCGGCCCGTCTCGCCTCCCGCACGCCCGTGTTCCGGACCGTGGTCGGCGTCAACATCGGCAAGACCAAGGCGGTGCCGGAGACCGAGGCGATCGGCGACTACGTGAAGTCGGCCGAGCGGCTCGCCCCGTCCGCCGACTACCTGGTCGTCAACGTCTCCTCCCCGAACACACCCGGACTGCGCGACCTGCAGGCCGTCGACCGGTTGCGGCCGCTGCTGACCGCGGTCCGGGAGGCCGCCGACCGCGCGGTCCCCGCCCGCCGGGTCCCGCTGCTGGTGAAGATCGCGCCGGATCTGGCCGACGAGGACGTCGACACGGTCGCCGACCTGGCCGTCGACCTCGGGCTGGACGGCATCATCGCCACCAACACCACCATCGCCCGCGACGGCCTGGGGCTGGCCTCCGACCCCCGGCTGGTCGAGGAGACCGGCGGCCTGTCCGGCGCCCCGCTGAAGGCGCGCTCCCTCCAGGTGCTGCGCCGCCTCTACTCGCGGGTGGGGGACCGCGTCACCCTGGTGGGAGTGGGCGGCGTCGAGGACGCCGAGGACGCCTGGCAGCGCATCCTCGCCGGCGCCACCCTCGTCCAGGGCTACAGCGCCTTCGTCTACCAGGGCCCCTTCTGGGCCCGCCGGATCCACAAGGGGCTCGCCGCGCGCCTGCGCACCAGCCCGTACGCCAGCCTCGCCGACGCGGTCGGCGCCGACGTGAGGAAGAACGGATGACGGCGACGGAACCCTTCGGCGCCCGGCTGCGCCGGGCCATGGACGAGCGCGGCCCGCTGTGCGTCGGCATCGACCCGCACGCCTCCCTGCTCGGCGAGTGGGGCCTCGGCGACGACGTGTCCGGTCTGGAGCGGTTCAGCCGCACCGTCGTCGAGGCGGTCGCCGACCGGGTCGCCGTGCTGAAGCCGCAGAGCGCCTTCTTCGAGCGCTTCGGTTCGCGCGGCGTGGCCGTCCTGGAGCGGACCGTGGAGGAGGCGCGGTCGGCCGGGGCGCTGGTCGTCATGGACGCCAAGCGCGGCGACATCGGCTCCACCATGGCCGCCTACGCCGAGGCCTTCCTGCACAAGGGCTCCCCGCTGTTCTCGGACGCGCTCACCGTCTCGCCGTACCTCGGCTACGGCTCGCTGAGCCCCGCCGTCGCGCTGGCCCGGGAGAGCGGTGCGGGCCTGTTCGTGCTGGCGCTGACCTCCAACCCGGAGGGCGCCGAGGTGCAGCACGCGGTGCGCGCCGGGGGCGGCGCTCCGCTGAACGTGGGCGCGACCGTGCTGGCGCACCTCGCCGCCGAGAACGCGGGCGAGGAGCCGCTGGGCTCCTTCGGCGCGGTCGTGGGCGCCACCCTGGGCGACCTGTCCGCCTACGACCTGGAGATCGGTGGGCCGCTGCTGGCTCCCGGAATCGGAGCCCAGGGCGCCACCCCGGCGGACCTTCCCCGGGTCTTCGGGGCCGCGGTGGGCAACGTGGTGCCGAACGTGAGCCGGGGCGTGCTGCGGCACGGTCCCGACCTCGGGGCGCTGCGTGACGCCGCGGGCCGGCTCGCCGACGAGGTCCGGGCCGCCGTCGCGGCTGCCTGAGCAGGCACGTCCGGTGCGGGCGGGTGGTGGGCCGCTGACGGGCGGCTTCGGGCCGCCTGCCGCTGGATACCTGCTCAAAACCAGGGCAATATGTCTTAAATATCCGTCCTGACGGAGGCTGACCAGGACTTTTCCGCTGTTCTCGCTGACTCCGGCGGACTTGACCGCTAGTCTCCGACGTGAGTGAGCGGGCAAGCGTGTTGCTCGTGGCTCCCCTGGTGTGGGGCGACTAGGTTCCTCACCGGTCCGTATCCGACAGTTCGACATCCGAGGTGACGTAGGCGTGGCTCTTCCGCCCCTTACCCCCGAACAGCGCGCAGCCGCGCTCGAAAAGGCCGCCGCGGCTCGCCGGGAGCGGGCCGAGGTCAAGAATCGACTCAAGCACTCCGGCGCCTCCCTGCACGAGGTCATCAAGCAGGGCCAGGAGAACGACGTCATCGGCAAGATGAAGGTCTCCGCCCTGCTCGAGTCCCTGCCCGGCGTGGGCAAGGTCCGCGCCAAGCAGATCATGGAACGACTCGGCATCTCCGAGAGCCGCCGCGTGCGCGGCCTCGGATCCAACCAGATCGCCTCCCTGGAGCGTGAGTTCGGCAGCACCGGCTCCTGATCCCGGCGCCCGCCGGACGGGAGTCCCGGGCACCGGGCGATTGCTGGAATAATCGCCGCATGGCTGTAACACCCCGGGGGACGACCCCCGAGCCCCCGGACGCACGTCCGCGGCTGACCGTGCTCTCCGGCCCCTCCGGGGTCGGCAAGAGCACGGTCGTCGCCCACATGCGCAAGGAACACCCCGCGGTCTGGCTCTCGGTTTCGGCGACGACCCGAAAGCCGCGCCCCGGCGAGAAGCACGGAGTCCACTACTTCTTCGTGACCGACGACGAGATGGACAAGCTGATCGCCAACGGCGAACTGCTCGAGTGGGCGGAGTTCGCCGGCAACCGCTACGGCACCCCCCGCGCGGCCGTGATCGAACGGCTGGAGGCGGGGGAGTCCGTGCTGCTGGAGATCGACCTCCAGGGGGCCCGGCAGGTCCGCGAGTCCATGCCGGAGGCCCAGCTGGTCTTCCTGGCCCCGCCCTCCTGGGAGGAGCTGGTGCGCAGGCTGACCGGCCGGGGCACCGAGCCGCCCGCGGTCGTCGAGCGCCGGCTCGGCGCGGCCAGAACCGAACTGGCGGCCGAGTCGGAGTTCGACGAGACGCTGGTCAACACCTCCGTCGAGGACGTGGCGCGCGAGCTGCTAGCCTTGATGGATGTCGCGTGATCGCCGCCGGCCGTCCGGAATCCCGGACCGCTCGGACGACGGTCGTCCCGACTGCATCTTTCCCACCCATCGGAAGGTAGAGCGTGTCCTCTTCCATCTCCGCGCCCGAGGGCATCATCAACCCGCCGATCGACGAGCTCCTCGAGGCCACCGACTCGAAGTACAGCCTCGTGATCTACGCGGCCAAGCGGGCCCGCCAGATCAACGCGTACTACTCGCAGCTCGGCGAGGGCCTCCTCGAGTACGTCGGTCCGCTCGTCGACACCCACGTCCACGAGAAGCCGCTCTCGATCGCTCTGCGTGAGATCAACGCGGGCCTGCTGACGTCCGAGGCCATCGAGGGCCCGGCCCAGTAAGCCCCCGACTCACCGTCGGCTTGTCCACGGGCCCGGCAGTCCCACTGCCGGGCCCGTGGTCTGCTCCCGGTGCGGGGCCGTACCCCCGACGGAGCCCGGGACGCGGCCGTCCTGCGGCGGTGAGGCAGCATGGGGGAGTACGGGTATCCGAGTCCGGGGAGAGACGGTGGACAAACCGAAGGTGGTTCTGGGGGTCAGCGGCGGGATCGCCGCCTACAAGGCCTGCGAGCTGCTGCGCAGACTGACCGAGTCGGGCCACGAGGTGCGGGTCGTCCCCACCGCGTCCGCCCTGAACTTCGTCGGCGCCGCCACCTGGTCCGCGCTCTCCGGCAATCCCGTCTCCACCGAGGTCTGGGACGGCGTCCACGAGGTCCCGCACGTCCGCATCGGCCAGCAGGCCGACCTGGTGGTCGTCGCCCCCGCCACCGCCGACACGCTCGCCCGGGCCGCCCACGGCCTCGCCGACGACCTGCTGACCAACACCCTGCTCACCGCCCGCTGCCCGGTCGTCTTCGCCCCCGCGATGCACACCGAGATGTGGGAGCACCCGGCCACCCGGGAGAACGTGGCCACCCTGCGCCGACGCGGCGCCGTCGTCATCGAACCCGCCGTCGGCCGGCTCACCGGCGTCGACACCGGCAAGGGCCGCCTCCCCGACCCCGCCGAGATCTTCGAGGTCTGCCGCCGCGTGCTGGCCCGCGGCGCGGACCGGCCGGACCTCGCCGGACGGCATGTCGTGGTGAGCGCCGGAGGCACCCGCGAACCCCTCGACCCGGTGCGCTTCCTCGGCAACCGCTCCTCCGGCAAGCAGGGCTACGCGCTCGCCCGCACCGCCGCCGCCCGCGGCGCCCGCGTCACCCTCGTCGCCGCGAACACCCGGCTCCCCGACCCGGCCGGGGTGGACGTGGTCCCGGTCGGTACGGCGGCGCAACTGCGCGAGGCCGTGCTGAAGGCCGGCGCCGACGCCGACGCCGTGGTCATGGCGGCCGCGGTGGCGGACTTCCGCCCGGCCGCCTACGCCGAAGGAAAGATCAAGAAGAAGGACGGCGAGGAGCCGGCGCCGATCGCCCTGCTGCGAAATCCGGACATCCTGGCGGAGATCTCAGCCGAACGGCCCCGCCCCGGTCAGGTGATCGTGGGCTTCGCCGCCGAGACCGACGATGCCCTGGCCAACGGCCGCGCCAAGCTGCGGCGCAAGGGCTGCGACCTGCTCGTCGTCAACGAGGTGGGGGAGCACCGGACCTTCGGCTCCGAGACCAACGAGGCCGTCGTACTCGCGGCCGACGGCGGCGAGACGACCGTGCCGCACGGCCCCAAGGAGGCCCTGGCCGAAATCGTGTGGGACCTGGTGGCGCGCCGACTCGGGTGACGGTTTCCTTCGGCCGGGCGGCGTACACGTTTCGCACTTCGGGGCGTGGCGCCTCTGTTCAATTGCGCACGCCATTGGGCAGAATGCCCGTGCCGCAGGTCACAGCGTTCCCGAGAGGCGAGACGGGTGGGCCGGCGGCCGAGCGCGACCGATAAACTGTTCTCGGACGATGCCGGGCGCAGCCCCCGTCCCGTCCGCCCATGATCAGCCAGCAGCCGCTGCAACCCCAGGGAGCGTTGTGTCCCGTCGTCTGTTCACTTCGGAGTCCGTGACCGAGGGTCACCCCGACAAGATCGCTGACCAGATCAGCGACACCATTCTCGATGCGCTTCTGCGCGAGGACCCGAACTCACGGGTCGCCGTGGAGACCCTGATCACCACCGGTCTGGTGCACGTGGCCGGCGAGGTCACCACCAAGGCGTACGCGGACATCGCGACCCTGGTGCGCAACAAGGTCCTGGAGATCGGCTACGACTCCTCCAAGAAGGGCTTCGACGGAGCCTCCTGCGGCGTTTCCGTCTCCATCGGCGCGCAGTCCCCGGACATCGCGCAGGGCGTGGACGCCGCCTACGAGAACCGTGTCGAGGGCGACGACGACGAACTGGACCGGCAGGGCGCCGGCGACCAGGGCCTGATGTTCGGCTACGCCAGCGACGAGACCCCGACGCTCATGCCGCTGCCGATCTTCCTGGCGCACCGCCTGTCCAAGCGCCTGTCCGAGGTCCGCAAGAACGGGACCATCCCCTACCTCCGCCCCGACGGCAAGACCCAGGTCACCATCGAGTACGACGGCGACAAGGCGGTCCGGCTGGACACCGTGGTGGTCTCCAGCCAGCACGCCTCCGACATCGACCTCGACTCGCTGCTGGCGCCGGACATCCGCGAGTTCGTCGTGGAGCCGGAACTGCAGGCACTGCTCGACGAGGGCATCAAGCTGGACACCGAGGGCTACCGCCTGCTCGTGAACCCGACCGGCCGGTTCGAGATCGGCGGCCCGATGGGCGACGCGGGGCTGACCGGCCGGAAGATCATCATCGACACCTACGGCGGCATGGCCCGGCACGGCGGCGGCGCCTTCTCCGGAAAGGACCCGTCCAAGGTCGACCGCTCCGCCGCCTACGCGATGCGCTGGGTCGCCAAGAACGTCGTCGCCGCCGGCCTCGCCGCGCGCTGCGAGGTCCAGGTCGCCTACGCCATCGGCAAGGCCGAGCCCGTCGGCCTGTTCGTGGAGACCTTCGGCACCCACAAGGTGGAGCCGGAGAAGATCGAGCGGGCCATCGACGAGGTCTTCGACCTGCGGCCGGCCGCCATCATCCGCGATCTGGACCTGCTGCGCCCGATCTACGCGCAGACCGCCGCCTACGGCCACTTCGGCCGCGAACTGCAGGACTTCACCTGGGAGCGCACCGACCGCCAGGAGGCGCTGCGCAAGGCCGCCGGCCGTTAGACGGCCCGCCGTCCGGTCCACGGGCCCGGCCCTCCCGCATGACGCGGGGCGGCCGGGCCCCGGCGCGTCGGTGGGCCCGGAGCCGCCCGACGGCGCACCGGCCGGCCTCCGGGAGGCGCCTCGCCCGCTCGCGGCCCTCGGCGCCGATGTCAGCGCCCTTTGCGAGAATGCACACGTGAGCGGCGAGAACGGCAACGGCAGCGGCGGCGAGGGCGCCCCGCCGGAGCAGCTCGCCCTCATCCGGGAGAGCGTGCGCAAGGCGAAGGCGCCCCGCGCCAAGCCGCGGACCTGGCGGGGAGCCGAGCTCGCCCCGGACCGGCCCGTGGCGCGGGTGCTCGTCGACAAGGGCGTGCTGCACCTCGACCGGTACTTCGACTACGCCGTGCCCCGGGAACTGGACGCGGACGCCCAGCCCGGGGTGCGCGTCCGGGTGCGCTTCGGCGCCGGACGGCACCGGGTGCGCGAGGGCCGCCGCGAGGGCGGCGGACTCATCGACGGCTTCCTGATCGAGCGGCTGCCCGAGTCCGACTACTCCGGGCCCCTGGCCGCACTCGCCCAGGTGGTCTCCCCCGAGCCGGTACTCGGTCCCGAACTGCTGCGGCTGGCCCGGTCCGTGGCCGACCGCTACGCCGGCAGCCTCGCCGACGTGCTCCAGCTCGCCGTACCGCCGCGCAGCGCCCGCGCCGAGAAGCAGCCCTCCCCCGAGCCGCTGCCGCCGCCCCCGCCGCCCGCGCCGGGCCCCTGGACGCGGTACGAACGGGGCGCCGCGTTCGTCGAGGCGCTCGCCGCCGGCGGATCGCCGCGCGCCGTGTGGCAGGCGCTGCCCGGGCCGCTGTGGGCCGGGGAACTGGCACGGGCGGTCGCGGCCGCGCTGGCCTCCGGGCGCGGTGCGCTCGCCGTGCTGCCCGACGGGCGCGCCGTGTCCCGGGTGGACGCCGCCCTGACCGAGCTGCTGGGTGAGGGCCGGCACGCCGTGCTCACCGCCGACGCCGGGCCGGAGAAGCGCTACCGCCAGTGGCTGGCGGTGCGGCGCGGGGCGGTCCGGGCGGTCGTCGGCACCCGTGCCGCGATGTTCGCCCCGGTGCGCGACCTCGGCCTCGTCGCGCTGTGGGACGACGGCGACGACAGCCACAGCGAGCAGCACGCCCCGCAACCGCACGCCCGCGAGGTGCTGCTGCTGCGGTCCGCGCAGGACGGCTGCGGCTTCCTGCTCGGCGGCTTCGGCTGCACCGTCGAGGCCGCACAACTGGTGCGGAGCGGCTGGGCCCGGCCGGTCGCCCCACCACGCGAGCAGGTGCGGGCCGCCGCACCGCTGGTGCGCACCGTGGGCGACGGCGACCTCGCCCGGGACGAGGCCGCCCGAGCCGCCCGGCTGCCCACCCTCGCCTGGCAGGTCGCCCGGGAAGGGCTGCGGCACGGGCCGGTCCTCGTGCAGGTGCCCCGGCGCGGATACGCCCCCCGGCTGGCCTGCGCGCGGTGCCGTGAGCCCGCGCGGTGCCGGCACTGCGCGGGACCGCTCCAGGCGCAGGACGCCGGCGCGGTGGGATGCGTCTGGTGCGGGCGCCCGGAGGAGTCCTGGCATTGCCCTCAGTGCGGCTCCTTCCGGCTGCGCGCCCAGGTGGTGGGGGCCCGGCGCACCGCCGAGGAACTCGGCCGGGCGTTCCCCGCGGTGCCGGTGCGCACCTCGGGCCGTGAGCATGTGCTCGACACGGTGCCGGACGCCCCGGCCCTGGTGGTCAGCACCCCCGGGGCCGAACCGGTCGCCGAGGGCGGCTACGCGGCGGCCCTCCTGCTCGACGGGTGGGCCCTGCTCGGGCGGCCCGACCTGCGTGCGGGGGAGGACGCGCTGCGCCGCTGGATCGCCGCGGCCGCACTGGTGCGGCCGCACTCCGCGGGCGGGACGGTGGCCGTCGTCGCCGAGGCGACGGCCCGACCGGTGCAGGCGCTGGTGCGCTGGGACCCCGTCGGCCACGCGGTGCGCGAACTGGAGGAGCGGGCCGAGCTCGGGTTCCCTCCGGTGTCGCGGATGGCGGCCGTGGCCGGCCCGCCGGAGGCGCTCGCCGCGTTCCTCGGCGCGGCCGAACTGCCCGAGCGGGCCGAGGTGCTGGGCCCGGTGCCGGTGCCGGCCACCGCGCCCGGCCGGACCAGGCGGCCCGGGGCGCCGCCGCCGGGGCAGCACTGGGAGCGGGCCCTGATCCGGGTCCCGCCCGGGAGCGGTGCCGCGCTCGCGGGGGCGCTGAAGGCGGCTCAGGCGGCGCGGACCGCGCGCGGGAGCGGAGCCGGCGAACCACCGGTGTGGGTACGGATCGATCCGCCCGACATCGGGTGAGGCGGCTGGGTTGGGCCCGGGCGCAAGAACGCCCTCCCGACGCTCGCCGGGAGGGCTGATCGACGGCGCCTCGAACGCGCCGCCGGCCCGCTGTCAGCCGTTGCGCGGGCCCGGGAAGGCGGTCCTCGGGCGGGTCTCCTCGCACAGAGCCGGGCTGCCCGCCGTCGGCTGGGTCGGCATGGAACGCGCGGCGGGAACCGTCGGCGCCGCGGGGATACCGGTGTTCACGTCGCCCGGGTGGGTGCCCGAAGCGTCCGAGGCCCGCTCGGTCTCGGCGGTGGCCTGGGCTCCGGAGCGGCGGGAGCCGTAACGGCGGTGCACGGCCTGCTTGGTGACGCCGAGTGCGGAGCCCACCGCGTCCCAGGAGAAGCCCAGCGAGCGGTCGAAGTCGACCGCGGCCGTCACCAGCGTCTCGACGCTGTCGCGGAGTTCCTGGGCGAGACGGACCGTCGGGGCGGGGGCGCGTCCGTAGACGACGAAGCCCGCGGAGGGGCCGGAGCGCCGGGGGCGGTAGACGTTGCCCAACTGGGCGGTGAGCGTGCGCAGGGCGTCCACCTGCCGGCGGACCCGCTCGATGTCCCGCACCAGCAGGTGCAGGCTGGCCCGGGCCTGGGCGTCGTGGGTTGCGTGGTCGGCCATGAACAAGCCTCTCGAACCGGCGTTGAGGAGAAGGGGTCAACTCTTTCTTGACCAACGCGGGATCGCTTCGCCGGTCACGCACCGGGGGCGTGCCGGCATATGCGTACGCCCCCGCCGAGGGCTCCGCCCGCCCGCCTCCGGACCGCTGTCGCGCCCGCCTCCGGACCGCTGTCGCGCCCGCCTCCGGACCGCTGTCGCGCCCGCCTCCGGACCGCTGTCGCGCCCGCCTCCGGACCGCTGTCGCGCTCGCCCCCGGGCCGCTGCCGCACCCGCCTCCGGACCGCGGTCGCGCTCGCCCCCGGACCACTGCCGCGCACCCTCCCGGCGGGGGCGCGCGGCAGCGCCCGGAGCCGGCCGCCTCTCGCCGTCTGCGACCCTCCCCGCCTGGTCATAGACTGGGCCGTCACCCGTGCTTGTCCGCCCGCCGAGAGGTCCGTGCCCGCCCATGAAGCTCGTCTTCGCCGGTACCCCCGAGGTCGCCGTTCCCGCCTTGGACGCCCTGCTCGCCTCCGGGCGGCATGAGGTGGCCGCCGTCGTGACGCGGCCCGACGCGCCCGCCGGACGCGGGCGCAGGCTGATCGCCTCGCCCGTGGCCGCGCGGGCGCAGGAGGCCGGGATCGAGGTGCTGAAGCCGGTCCGGCCGCGCGAACCGGAGTTCCTGGAGCGGCTGAAGGAGATCGGCCCGGACTGCTGCCCCGTCGTCGCCTACGGGGCGCTGCTGCCGCGGGTGGCCCTCGACGTCCCTGCCCGCGGCTGGGTCAACCTGCACTTCTCCCTGCTGCCCGCATGGCGCGGCGCCGCACCCGTGCAGCACGCCCTGATGGCGGGCGACGAGATCACCGGCGCCTCGACCTTCCTCATCGAGGAAGGCCTCGACTCCGGCCCGGTGTACGGCACGGTCACCGAGGTGATCCGCCCCACCGACACCAGCGGCGACCTGCTCACCCGGCTCGCCTTCGCCGGCGCCGGACTGCTCGCCGCGACCATGGACGGCATCGAGGACGGCACGCTGAAGGCCGTCCCGCAGCCCGGTGACGGCGTCACCCACGCCCCGAAGATCACCGTCGAGGACGCCCGGGTCGACTTCAAGGCGCCCGCCCTGCGCGTCGACCGGGTGGTGCGCGGGTGCACCCCCGCACCCGGGGCCTGGACCACCTTCCGCGGCGAGCGGCTCAAGCTGATGCAGGTGGCGCCGCGTCCCGAGCGCACCGGACTGGAGCCCGGTGCCCTCGACGTCGGCAAGAACAGCGTGCACGCCGGCACCGGCTCGCACGCCGTGGAACTGCTGTGGGTGCAGCCCCAGGGCAAGAAGCCGATGCAGGCCGCGGCCTGGGCGCGCGGGGCGCGCATCACGGCGGGGGAGGCCCTCGGCGGCTAGCCGGGTGCCGGCGGGACGTAGGCTGGTCGGGTACCCCGCACTGACATCCGGAGCACCTTTTTCGTGAGCGACACCTCCCGTGGGTCCCGCAGGCCCGCCAAGCCCTACCGCAGGCCCCAGAAGGACCCCGTCCGCATCCTCGCCTTCGAGGCGCTGCGCGCCGTCGACGAGCGGGACGCCTACGCCAACCTCGTGCTGCCGCCGCTGCTGCGCAGGGCGCGGGAGAAGGAGGGGCCCGAGCGGTTCGACGGGCGGGACGCGGCGCTGGCGACCGAGCTGGTGTACGGGACGCTGCGCCGGCAGGGCACCTACGACGCCGTCCTGGCCGCCTGCGTCGACCGGCCGCTGCGCGAGGTGGACCCGCCGGTGCTGGACGTCCTCAGCCTCGGCGCGCACCAACTGCTCGGGACGCGGATCCCGTCGCACGCCGCGGTCTCCGCCACCGTGGAGCTGGCCCGGGTGGTGCTCGGCGACGGACGCGCCAAGTTCGTCAACGCCGTCCTCCGCAAGGTCGCACGCGACGACCTCGACGGATGGCTGGAGCGCGTCGCCCCGCCCTACGAGGCCGATCCCGAGGACCATCTCGCGATCGTGCACTCGCACCCGCGCTGGGTGGTGTCGGCGCTGTGGGACTCCCTCGGCGGCGGCCGGGACGGCATCGAGCGGCTGCTGGCCGCCGACAACGAGCGGCCCGAGGTCACCTTGGTGGCCCGGCCGGGACGCGCCACCACCGACGAACTGCTGCGCGAGGACGCCGCCGTGCCGGGGCGCTGGTCGCCGTACGCGGTGCGGCTGGCCGAGGGCGGTGAGCCCGGTGCCGTGGAGGCGGTGCGCGAGTCGCGCGCGGGTGTGCAGGACGAGGGCAGCCAGCTCGTCGCCCTGGCCCTGGCCGGCGCACCCGTCGAGGGCCGCGACGCCCGGTGGCTCGACGCCTGCGCCGGACCGGGCGGCAAGGCGGCCCTGCTCGGGGCGCTCGCCGCCGAGCGGGGCGCGGCGCTGCTCGCCGCCGAGAAGCAGCCGCACCGGGCGGGGCTGGTGGGCCGCGCGCTGGCCGGCAACCCGGGGCCGTACCAGGTCGTCGCCGCGGACGGAACCCGTCCGCCGTGGCGGCCGGGCAGCTTCGACCGGGTCCTGGTCGACGTGCCGTGCACCGGGCTCGGTGCGCTGCGGAGGCGGCCCGAGGCCCGGTGGCGGCGCCGCCCCGAGGACCTGGAGGCGTTCGCCCCGCTCCAGCGCGGCCTGCTGCGCTCCGCGCTGGAGTCGGTGCGGGTCGGCGGCGTCGTCGGCTACGCGACCTGCTCGCCCCATCTCGCCGAGACCCGGGCCGTGGTGGCGGACGTGCTCAAGCGGTTCCCGCAGGCCGAGCTGGTCGACGCCCGGCCGCTGCTGCCCGGCGTGCCGGACCTCGGCGAGGGCCCCGACGTGCAGTTGTGGCCGCATCTGCACGGCACCGACGCGATGTACCTGGCCCTCATCCGCCGGACCGGTTGACCTCCGGCGCGGGCGCCGGGCCCGCGCCGCCCCGCGGTTTCGGCCGGTGCGGCCACCACACTCCCTCGCCCACGTCCAGGAACAGCGACGTCACCAGCACCGACCGGACCACGAAGGTGTCCAGCAGGACGCCCAGCGCGACCGCGAACCCGATCTCGGCGAAGGCGACCATCGGCAGCGTGCCGAGGGCGGCGAAGGTGCCCGCCAGCACCAGCCCCGCCGAGGTGATCACCGCGCCGGTCGCCGCCAGGCCGGTCACCACCCCGGCACGGGTGCCCTGGCGGGCCGCCTCCTCGCGGATGCGGGTGGTGAGGAAGATGTTGTAGTCGATGCCCAGGGCGACCAGGAAGACGAAGACGAACAGCGGGAAGTCCGTTCCCTCGCCCGCGTAGTCGAAGATGTGCCGGAACGCCAGCGCGCTGAGCCCGAGCGCCGCCGTGAAGGACAGGATCACCGTGCCGATCAGCAGCAGTGGTGCGACCAGGGCGCGCAGCAGGACGGTCAGGATCAGCAGGACGACCGCCAGCACCAGCGGGATGATCACCACGTTGTCGCGGGTGGTGGCGTCCTCCATGTCTAGCAGGGCGGCCGTACCGCCGCCGACCTTGGCGTCCGCGTCCGGGACCGCGTGCACCGCCTCCCGCACCCGCTGGACGGTCTGCTTGGCGGCGTCGCTGTCGGCCGGGTCGGACAGCGTCGCCTCGAACAGCGTCTTCCCGTCGTAGAAGGGTCTCGTGCCCGGTGGCAGGCGCAGCGACGTGGGGACCACGCCGGGCGTCCCGGCGACGGCGCGGCCCACCTGTCGGGCCTGCGCCCGGTCGGTGACGATGACCAGTGGGTCGCCGCTGCCCGCGGGGAAGTACCGCGCCGAGACCTGCTGGCCGACGATCGAGTCCTGCTTGTGGGTGAACGCGTCCGCGTTGGAGATGCCGTCGGCGCGCAACTGGAGCAGGCCGAGCGAGCAGACCGCCAGCACGGCGGCCGTCAGGCCCCACACCATCCGCGGGCGGCGGGCGATGCGGCGGCCGGTGCGGGCCCACACCCCCCGCTCCGTCGGGTCGGCGTCACCGAAGTGCGGGACCACCGGCCAGAAGATCCACCGCCCGCAGATCACCAGCAGTGCCGGGAAGAGGGTCAGCATGGCCAGCAGGGCGACGGTCACCCCGACCGCCGCTACCGGGCCCAGGCTGCTGGTGGAGTTCATCTCGGCGACCAGCAGCACCAGCATGCTCAGCACCACCGTCGCGCCGGAGGCGAGCACCGCGGGGCCCGCCCGGTGCAGGGCGAGCGCCATCGCCTCGTGCCGGTCCCGGTGCCGGCGCAGCTCCTCCCGGTAGCGGGCCACCAGCAGCAGCGCGTAGTCGGTGCCGGCGCCGAAGACGAGGACCGTGAGGATGCCCGCGCTCTGCCCGTTGACCGTCAGGCCGCCGCGCGAGGCCAGCAGGTAGACCAGCGCCTGCGCGGTGAACAGCGCGGCGACGACCGAGACCAGCGGCACCAGCAGCAGCGTCGGGCTGCGGTAGGTGAGGAGCAGCATGACCACCACGACGCCCGCCGCCGCCAGCAGCAGGGTGGAGTCGATGCCCTCGAACGCCTTGGCGAAGTCGGCGGAGGTGCCGCCCGGACCCGTGATGTGCACGGCCATTCCGGCGCCGCCGGTACCGACCACCGATCGGATGGAGTCCACGGCCGGGGAGATCCGCTGCCAGCCCTTCTCGTCCATGGTGATCGGCACGTAGACCTGGGCCGCGCGGGGCGCGGTCTGCCGGTCGTAGACCGGGCCGCGCGTCTCCGCGCCCCGGATGCCGTGGTCGTGGAGCTGCCTCAGCTGCCCGACGTCCTGCGCGATCTGCGCCCGGTCCCGCGCGGTCAGACCGTCCGCGCGCGCGTAGACGACGACCGCGGGGATCTGCTCGGGACGGAAGTGCTCGGAGAGCTGGAGCACCTGCGTGGACTCGGCCGACCCCGGCAGCCACGACTGGGCGTCGTTGTCCTGGGCGTCGGTGAGCCGCTGCGCCAGGGGCGCCGTCAGGAGGAGCGCGACCAGCCACACGGCGAGGACCACCCACTTGGCCCGCCGTCCGCAGACCAGGTGGGCGACCCCTCGTTCCCGCGTCACGGGTGACCCCGGAGCCCGGCGCGCCTCGGCATCCGCCGCGTCCCGGGGCCGGGGCGGTGAGGCGGGCGGGGCCGGTGCGCCCCGCAGGTGGGGCAGGGCACGTGGCGCGGGGCGGGCCCGTCCGGGCGCGCGCGCCGGATCGGCGTCCGCCTTCCGAGACCGCTGTCACGGCACGGCCCCGCGCATGGCAGTCTTGGGGCATGGCCGTGCAGATCAACCCCAGCATCCTCTCCGCCGACTTCGCCCGTCTCGCGGACGAGGCCAAGGCGGTGCAGGGAGCCGACTGGCTCCATGTCGACGTGATGGACAACCATTTCGTCCCGAACCTCACGCTCGGTGTGCCGGTGGTGGAGTCACTGGCGCGTGCGACGGACACGCCGCTGGACTGCCATCTGATGATCGAGGCCCCCGATCGGTGGGCGCCCCAGTACGTCGAGGCGGGTGCCGGTTCCGTCACCTTCCACGTCGAGTCGGCCACCGCTCCGGTCCGGCTGGCCCGCGAGATCCGGGCCAAGGGGGCCCGGGCCTCGATGGCGCTCCGGCCCGCGACGCCCGTCGAGCCGTACGAGGACCTCCTCCCGGAACTCGACATGCTGCTGATCATGACGGTTGAACCCGGCTTCGGTGGGCAGGCGTTCCTCGACATCATGCTCCCGAAGATCCGCCGCACCCGCGAGTTGATCAGCAAGCACGGCCTCCAGCTGTGGCTGCAGGTCGACGGAGGCGTCTCGGCGTCGACGATCGAGCGGTGCGCGGAGGCGGGGGCCGACGTCTTCGTCGCCGGCTCGGCGGTCTACGGGGCATCCGACCCGGCCGAGGCGGTGAGTGCCCTGCGCACCCAGGCGGAGACGGCCGCCGCCGGGGCGTCCTGGGCATGCGACCACTGAGCCACAGGAACATGAACGCCGCCCGCCAGGGCTGATCGAGCGCGCCGCATCTGCAAGGATGAACGGCGAGTCCAGAGTGTGAACAGCAGTGAGGAGAGCGCCGTGTCGGGTATGTCGGCGGGCCGGTCAGCCACGCGGATGGGACCCGCTGAACTGGTGCAGGCGGCGGCCATGGCCCGCCGCTTCTACCTCGAGGGAAAATCGAAGATCCAGATCGCGGAGGAGTTCGGCGTCAGCCGCTTCAAGGTGGCCCGGGTCCTGGAGACGGCCCTCGAACGCGATCTCGTACGCATCGAGATCCGTGTTCCGGCGGAACTGGACGCCGAGCGCTCCGACGCGCTCCGCGCCCGCTACGGACTGCGGCACGCCGTCGTGGTCGAGTCCCCGGCGGACGCCGAGGAGACCCCCGATCCGGAGAACCTCGGCGAGGTGGCCGCCGACCTCCTCGGCGAGCTCGTCGCCGAGGGCGATGTGCTCGGCCTGGCCTGGGGCCGGTCCACCATCCACATGGCCGCGGCGCTGGACCGGCTGCCGCCCTGCACCGTCGTGCAGCTGACCGGCGTGTACGACGCCGGGACCGCGGAGCGCGGGTCCGTGGAGGCGGTCCGCCGGGCCGCACAGGTGTCCGGCGGTGACGCCCACCCCATCTACGCGCCGATGCTGCTGCCCGACGCGGCCACGGCGGGGGCGCTGCGCCACCAGACCGGGATCGCCAGGGCCTTCGAGTACTTCGACAAGGTCACCGTCGCCTGCGTCTCCATCGGCTCCTGGGAACCGGGCATCTCCACCGTGCACGACATGCTCAGCGACGAGGAGCGCGCGCACTACGCCTCGCTGGGCGTGGCCGCCGAGATGTCCGCGCACCTCTTCGACTCCGAGGGGCGCCGGATCGGGCGCGACCTGGGGGAGCGGTGCATCACCGTCAAGGCCGACCAGCTCCGCCGCATCCCCGAGGTGGTGGCCATCGCGGGCGGGCAGCGCAAGGCTCCGGCGATCGACGCGGTGCTGCGCTCCGGACTGGTGACCAGCCTGGTGACGGACACGTCCGCCGCGGACTACCTGATGACCGCGGGTCCCGCACCGCGCCCGGCGCTGAACCGCGCCGACCCGGACGGTATCTGACCGCCGCACCGGGCCGCGGTGCCGGCGGGGGCCGGCCCGCGACATCGGCCGCGGTGCCGGACGGGACCGCCCGCCGTGCCGACCGGGGCGCGCGGGCCGGGGCCCGACCCACCGGCCGCGCGGCGCCGGGCGGGGACCGGCGTGCCCGGTGGCCCGGTTGCCGGACGGGGACCGGCGCGCCCGCCGCCTCGGCGGATCCTCCGAACGGCCCGGGACGGACGCTGGACGATGCGACCAGGCATCGCATCCCCTCCGACGTGGGAGAATGAGGTACGTGCTCTTTCCCCCTGGCTGACCTGTCCGGGGGCCGCCTCTGATCGACTGGGATGTGCAGCACGTGCGTTTCCTCAACGACATCCGGCCCGCCTACGACCTGACGTACGACGACGTGTTCATGGTGCCGAGCCGCTCCGCCGTCGGTTCCCGTCAGGGCGTGGACCTCGGGGCCCCGGACGGCACGGGCACCACGATCCCGCTGGTCGTCGCCAACATGACGGCCATCGCAGGCCGTCGCATGGCCGAGACGATGGCCCGCCGCGGCGGACTCGTGGTGCTCCCGCAGGACATCCCGATCGACGTCGTCACCGAGGTCGTGAGCTGGGTGAAGAGCCGCCACCACGTGCTCGACACCCCCATCGTGCTCGCTCCGCACCAGACCGTCGCGGACGCGCTCGCCCTGCTGCCCAAGCGCGCGCACAACGCGGGCGTCGTCGTGGACGACGACCTCCGGCCGGTCGGTGTCGTCACAGACGCCGACCTGACCGGCGTCGACCGCTTCACCCAGCTCGAGGTGGTGATGTCCCGCGACCTGCTGCTGCTCGACGCAGACATCGACCCGCGGGAGGCATTCAACACCCTCGACGCCGCCAACCGGCGCTACGCCCCGGCGGTCGGCAGGGACGGCAAGCTGGCCGGCATCCTCACCCGCAAGGGCGCCCTGCGGGCCACCCTGTACACGCCGGCCACCGACGCGCAGGGCAGGCTGCGCATCGCCGCCGCCGTCGGCATCAACGGCGACGTGGCGGGCAAGGCCAAGCAGCTCCTCGACGCGGGCGTCGACACCCTGGTCATCGACACCGCGCACGGCCACCAGGAGTCGATGATCAACGCGGTGCGGCTGGTGCGGGCGCTCGACCCGCGGGTGCCGGTCGTGGCGGGCAACATCGTCTCCGCCGAGGGAGTCAGGGACCTGGTCGAGGCGGGCGCCGACATCGTCAAGGTCGGTGTCGGGCCGGGCGCCATGTGCACCACCCGCATGATGACCGGCGTCGGCCGGCCGCAGTTCTCCGCGGTGCTGGAGTGCGCGGCCGAGGCGCGCAGGTACGGCAAGCACGTGTGGGCCGACGGCGGCGTCCGCCACCCGCGCGACGTGGCCATGGCGCTCGCCGCCGGTGCGTCCAACGTGATGATCGGTTCCTGGTTCGCGGGCACCTACGAGTCCCCCGGCGACCTCCAGCAGGACGCGAGCGGCCGCCTGTACAAGGAGTCCTTCGGGATGGCCTCGGCGCGCGCCGTGCGCAACCGCACGGCGGAGGAGTCGTCGTACGACCGGGCCCGCAAGGCACTGTTCGAGGAGGGCATCTCCACCTCCCGGATGTTCCTCGACCCCGCCCGGCCCGGCGTCGAGGACCTCGTCGACTCGATCATCGCGGGCGTCCGCTCCTCCTGCACCTACGCCGGAGCGGCGAACCTGGAGGAGTTCGCCGACAAGGCCGTCGTCGGCATCCAGAGCGCCGCGGGCTACGCCGAGGGCAAGCCGCTGCACGCCAGCTGGAGCTGAGCCGCCGGCGCCCCGCCGCAGGGCCCGCCGCCCTCCCCGATGCGGCGGACCCCGCGCGTTCCGTTCCGCGGTGTCCGGCCGCCCCGGCACCGCCGGCGTCGCGGGTGCCCGGACTGCCGTCGGCCTCGTGTTCTACTTCGGGTGCGGCCCCTGCCGCACCCGACCCGCCGGGCCCGACCAGAAGTGAAGTGAACGACCCGCAGTGCTGAACGATCTCGACGAACGCATCGTGCACGCCCTCGCCGAGGACGCCCGCCGCTCCTACGCGGACATCGGGCACCTCGTCGGCCTCTCCGCGCCGGCGGTGAAACGGCGCGTGGACCGGCTGCGCGCCACCGGCGCCATCACCGGTTTCACCGTGCGCGTCGACCCGGCCGCCCTCGGCTGGGAGACCGAGGGCTTCGTCGAGATCTACTGCCGCAGCAACACCTCGCCGGAGACCATCCAGCGGGGTCTGGAGCGCTACCAGGAGGTCGTGGCCGCCTCGACGGTGACCGGTGACGCGGATGCCGTCGCGCAGGTCTTCGCCTCCGACATGCGCCACTTCGAGAGGGTCCTGGAACGCATCGCCGGAGAGCCCTTCGTGGAGCGCACCAGATCGGTCCTGGTGCTCTCGCCGCTGCTGCGCCGCTTCTCCTCCGGCTCGCCGACCTGACCCCGCCCCGCCCGGCGGGCGGGCCGTCCCGCCGTCCGGCTGTCCCCGCCGTCCGGCTGTCCCCGCCGTGCCGCCGCCGTGCCGCCGTGCCGCCGTGCCGCCGTGCAACGAATCTCCGCCCTGCCCGCTGAGCACGCAACGAACCGCTCGCCGGCGCGCAACGGCTCCTCCTTGTCCGCCCGCGGCGGCCGACCGTACCGTCTAGGGGAATCCCCGAACCCCTCCGCCACGGTGAGGACCACGCATGCGCACCGCCCTGCTCCAGAGCTCCGGCCGCCCCGGCTCGGTCGCCGAGAACCTCAAGGTCCTCGACGAGGCCGCGGGCCGTGCCGCGGCCGCGGGCGCCGCGCTGCTCGTCACCCCGGAGATGTTCCTGACCGGTTACGCGATCGGCGACGGCGTCGCCGCACTCGCCGAGCCCGCCGACGGCGACTCGGCGGACGCCGTCGCCGAGACCGCCGGACGGTACGGAATCGCGGTCGCCTACGGCTACCCCGAGCGGGACGGCGACACGGTCCACAACTCCGTGCAGCTGGTCTCCGCCGACGGCACCCGCCTGGCCGGCTACCGCAAGACGCACCTGTTCGGCGCCTTCGAGCGGGAGCAGTTCACCCCGGGCCGGCAGCCGGTGGTGCAGGCCGAGCTGAACGGCCTGACCGTCGGCCTGATGATCTGCTACGACGTCGAGTTCCCGGAGAACGTCCGCGCCCACGCGCTGGCCGGCACCGACCTCCTCCTGGTGCCGACGGCGCAGATGCACCCCTTCCAGTTCGTCGCCGAGTCGCTGGTCCCGGTGCGTGCCTTCGAGAACCAGATGTACGTCGCGTACGTCAACCGGGTCGGTGCGGAGGGCGAGTTCGAGTTCGTCGGGCTGTCCGTGCTGGCCGGCCCCGACGGAGTCGCCCGCGCCCGAGCCGGCCGGGCCGAGGAACTGCTCCTCGCCGACGCCGACCCGGCCCTGCTCGCCGCGTCCCGCGAGGCGAACCCCTATCTGCGGGACCGCCGCCCCGGCCTCTACGGCGACCTCGTCCGACCCTGAACCCGGGCACCGCCCACCCTCTGTTCCGTACCGCGCAAGGAGTCCCCACCCCATGACGTCCACGGTGCCCAACGCCGTCGAGCACAACGACGCGCAGCAGCCGCCGATCACCATGTTCGGCCCGGACTTCCCCTACGCCTACGACGACTTCCTCGCCCACCCGGCCGGCCTCGGCCAGGTGCCGGCGACCGAGCACGGCACCGAGGTCGCCGTCATCGGCGGCGGGCTGTCCGGCATCGTGGCCGCCTACGAACTGATGAAGATGGGGCTGCGGCCCGTCGTCTACGAGGCCGACCGGATCGGCGGCCGGCTGCGCACGGTCGGCTTCGAGGGCACCGGTACCGAGGGCCTGACCGCGGAGATGGGAGCCATGCGCTTCCCGCCGTCCTCCACCGCCCTCCAGCACTACATCGACCTGGCCGGCCTGGAGACCAGGCCGTTCCCCAACCCGCTGGCCGAGGCGACCCCGTCCACCGTCGTCGACCTCAAGGGCGAGTCCCACTACGCGGAGACGGTCGACGATCTGCCGCAGGTCTACCGGGACGTCGCCGAGGCGTGGAACAGGTGCCTGGAGGAGGGCGCCGACTTCTCCGACATGAACCGGGCGCTGCGGGAACGGGACGTCCCGCGCATCCGGGAGATCTGGGCGCGGCTCGTGGAGAAGCTCGACAACCAGACCTTCTACGGCTTCCTCTGCGACTCCGAGGCCTTCCGGTCGTTCCGGCACCGCGAGATCTTCGGCCAGGTCGGCTTCGGCACCGGCGGCTGGGACACCGACTTCCCCAACTCCATCCTGGAGATCCTCCGGGTGGTCTACACCGAGGCCGACGACCACCACCGCGGTATCGTCGGCGGCTCCCAGCAACTGCCGCTGCGGCTGTGGGAGCGCGAACCGCAGAAGATCGTCCACTGGCCGCTCGGCACCTCGCTGGAGTCGCTGCACACCGGCGGCGAGCCGCGCCCGGCGGTGACCCGGCTGCACCGCACCGCCGGCAACCGGATCACCGTGACGGACGCCGCCGGCGACATCCGCACCTACCGGGCGGCGATCTTCACCGCGCAGTCCTGGATGCTGCTGTCCAAGATCGAGTGCGACGACGCGCTGTTCCCCATCGACCACTGGACCGCCATCGAGCGCACCCACTACATGGAGTCCAGCAAGCTCTTCGTCCCCGTCGACCGGCCGTTCTGGCGGGACGAGGCCGTCGACGACGAGGGGAGGCCGACGGGCCGGGACGTCATGTCGATGACGCTGACCGACCGCATGACCCGGGGCACCTACCTGCTGGACGACGGCCCGGACCGGCCCGCCGTCATCTGCCTCTCCTACACGTGGTGCGACGACAGCCTGAAGTGGCTGCCGCTGTCCGCGAACGAGCGGATGGAGGTGATGCTGAAGTCGCTGTCGGAGATCTATCCGAAGGTCGACATCAGGAAGCACGTCATCGGCAACCCGGTCACCGTCTCCTGGGAGAACGAGCCCTACTTCATGGGCGCGTTCAAGGCCAACCTGCCCGGCCACTACCGCTACCAGCGGCGCCTGTTCACGCACTTCGTGCAGGACCGGCTGCCCGCCGACAAGCGGGGCGTCTTCCTGGCCGGGGACGACATCTCCTGGACCGCCGGCTGGGCCGAGGGCGCCGTGCAGACCGCGCTGAACGCGGTCTGGGGCGTCATGCACCACCTGGGCGGGGCGACCGACCCCGCCAACCCGGGGCCCGGCGACGTCTTCGACGAGATCGCCCCGGTCGAACTGCCCGAGGACTGATCGGGCGGGCCTTCGGGACCGGCCGGAGCGGGCCGGGCCGAAGGCCCGCCGACGGGAACGGAACCGCCGCCCACCCCGGGGGCGTACCCGTCCGCGGGCGGGGTCAGATCCCGGCCGCGCGCGCCTTCTCGTAGACCTCCGCGGCGATCTCCTTCAGCTCCTGTCCGTCGCGCGGGGTGGACTGCAGGTCGACCAGGATCTCCTGGACGCCGACCGCGGCGTGCGCGGCCAGGTCCTCGACGATCTGGTCGGCGCTGCCCTGGAAGGGGCGCCGGTCGCCGCCGCGGGCCTCGGCCGAGTACTCCGCGTTCACCCGGACGACGGTCTCCAGCGGCTTCTCGCGGCCCCGCTCTGCGGCCAGGTCCTGCAGCCGGCGCAGGCCGGCGGCGAGCTGCTCGGTGCCCATGCCGACCGGGATCCAGCCGTCGGCGTGGTCCACCACCCGGGTCAGCGCCTTCCGGTTGCTCGCGGCCAGCAGGACGGGGATCGGCCGGGCCGGCTTCGGCCCGACCACCGCGGAGGCGACCCGGGTGATCTCGCCGTCGTACGCCACCGGGTCCGGTCCCCACACCGCCCGGCAGACGCCGAGCAGCTCGTCCAGCACCCGGCCGCGCTCCTCGAACGGCCGTACACCCGTGGCCGCGTACTCGTCGAGGGACCAGCCGGTGCCGAACCCGGCGACGACCCGGCCGCCGCTCGCCGCGTCCAGCGTGGCCAGCGCCTTGGCGAGCTGGAAGGGCAGGTGCAGCGGAGCGACCAGGATGCCGGTGCCGAGGCGGGCCCGCTCGGTGACCGCCGCGGCCAGGGTGAGGGTGACCAGCGGCTGGGCCACCCCCCGGTAGGCGTCGGGCCAGGGCAGGCCCGGGATGCCGTACAGGCCCTGGGTCGCGGGTTCCGGGAACAGCGCCCGCTCGTACACCCACAGGCTGTCGTACCCGATGTGTTCGGCGGCGCGTGCCACGTCGGGCACGTCCTTGCCGAGGTCGTACTGGCGGTGCTGCGGAAGACCGAGTCCGAGCCGGATGGCCATGGCTGACAGCTCCTTCGTGATCGGTGTGCCCGCCGGTCAACGTACAGTGATCGCCGCGTTGTGCCGCGAGGACCCGCGGGCCGCGCCGGATCAGTCCGGCAGCGGGGTGAGCAGCATGCGCCCCGCGAGGCCGACCGCCGCGTCCAGCCGCTCGGTCAGCTCCGCCGCGACCTCGGGCAGCGGGCGCAGCGCCCACAGGGCGCGCGCCGTCGACCAGGCCGCGTCCCGGGCCCGCTCCAGGCTCCAGGAGCCGAGCAGATGGGTCAGGGGGTCGGCGATCCGCAGCAGGTCGGGGCCGGGCAGCAGCGCGTCGCGGATGCGCTCCTCCAGCGAGTCGAGCACCCCGCCCACCCGCTCGAACTCGTCCTCCAGATCGGTGGGAGCGCAGTCGAGGCTGCGGCAGGCGTCCACCACGGCGAGTGCCAGGTCGTGGCCGATGTGCGCGTTGATGCCGGCCAGCGCGAACTGCAGCGGTCGCACTCCGGGGTGCCGGCGGAACTGGAACAGCGGCCGCCAGCAGGCGGGTGCCCGGCGCACCCGGTCGGCCGAGTCGACCGCCGCCAGGTACCGCTCCGCGAAGCGGACGTCCAGCGTGGCGGCGGCCCGCGGGTCGGGGAAGGCACCCGCGTCGATGTGCCGGTCCACCTCCTCGGTCACGGTGAGGTAGACGCGGTTGAAGACCGCGACCCCGTCCCGCTCCGGCAGCGCCGCGTCCAGGGCGCGCATCCGGGAGATCACCGCGTCGACGGGGGTGGTGAACTGTTCCAACTGCGCCATGGGGGAAGAGTCGCAGCCGTAGGCTTGCCGCAGGGCCGGCGGGCCCGGCGCTTCCCCGGATCGGGGGAACGACGCCGTGGTGCGGACGAGTGAGACGCGCCCCGCCCGGCCCGGGCCCACCGGCCCGGGACCCAGCGGCCGGGGAGAGAGGGGAACACCACCGTGCCAGGCTCGCGTGCGCGGCGGCTGGCCGCGCGCAGGGCGAGGAGCCGCCGCGCGGCCGGGCGGCGCGCGCTGCTCGCCGCGGCGGTCGTGGCCGCCGCCGGCACCGCGGCCGTGCTGCTCGGCGCAGCCGGCGGTGCGCCGGGCGGCGGCCGGGCCGCACCGCGGGCGGCCGGGCCGCCGTCGCCGGCGTCCCGGCCTGCCGCTCCGCCGCTCCGCCGCTCCGGCCCTCCGTCCCGCCCTCCCCGTCCCCGTCGCCGACCGGGACGCCGACCAGCGCCGGGCCCTCGCCGTCCGCCGACCGGTCCGCCCGGCGGCCGCCCGCGCCGTCGCCGCTCTACCGGCACCCGGACTCCCAGGTCCTGGACTGGGTCCGGGCCCATCCGGGCGACCCGCGCACGCCGGTCATCGAGTCCCGCATCGCCGCGGAGCCCGAGGCGGTGTGGTTCGCCGACTTCGCGCCGGACCGCGTCGCCGCGCAGGTGCGGGCCGTCACCTCGCGCGCCGCCGGGCAGGGGCGGGTGCCGGTCCTCGTGCCCTACGCCATCCCGGACCGCGACTGCGGCGGGGCCTCCGAGGGCGGAGCGCCGGACCTCGGCGCCTACGACCGCTGGATCGACGCGTTCGCCTCGGGACTGGGCTCCGGAGAGGTCCTGGTGGTGCTGGAGCCGGACGCCGTAGCCCAGTCCGACTGCCTGTCCGCCGGCGGTCGCGCCGCCCGCTTCGCCTCGCTGGCCCGCGCCGGCCGGGTGCTGAAGGCCGCCGACCCGCACGCCCGCGTCTACTACGACGCCGGGCACTCCGCTTGGAACGCCCCCACCCGGCAGGCCGCGCTGCTCCGGCAGGCGGGCGCCGCCTCGTCCGCGTCCTCGGACGGCATCTTCAGCAATGTCGCCAACTTCCACCGCACCGCGGACGAGGTCGCCTACGACCGGGCCGTCCTCGACGCCCTCGGCGGTCCCGCCGGGCTGGGCGCCGTGGTCGACACCAGCCGCAACGGCAACGGCGCCCCGCCGGACGGCGCGTGGTGCGACCCCGCCGGCCGGGCCCTGGGCCACGCACCGACGTTGACGACCGGCCGGTCGAGGATCGACGCGTACCTGTGGGTGAAGCCGCCGGGGGAGTCGGACGGCTGCCGGGGGGAGCCGGGGGAGTTCACGGCGGCGTACGCGTACGAGCTGGCGGGGGGCACCTCCTAGCGAGCCGGTGCGCCCGGGGAGGCGCGGTCCGCCCTGCGCGCCGGAGCGGACCGGGGCGCCGGCATCCGGGGTGCGGGTCGCGGTCCCCGCGGCGAGCAAGGGGTGAGCGTCCGCTTAGTATGGGAGTTCCGCACCCCGAACCACAGGAGCACCACCCGTGACCGCCCAAGCCCCGACCGCACCCGCCCTGGCGTACGGCCGGCTGATCCCCGTCACCGTCCACTTCGACGACCTGGACGCACTCGGCCTGCTGCACAACGCCCGCTACCCGCTGATGGCCGAGCGCGCCTGGGCCGAACTGTGGCAGGACCACGGCTTCCGCTTCGAGGGGGACTGGGCCGCCGCCGGCGACGCCTGCAACGCCGTCAAGGAACTCCGGATCAGCTACGAGGCGCCGGTGACCAGCCCGGGCCGGTACGCGGTGCACCTCTGGCTGGAGCGCCTCGGCACGACCGGCCTGACCTACGGCTTCCGCTTCTGCTCGGCCGACGGAGCGGTGACCTACGCGCACGGCACCCGGGTCCTGGTCCGCCTCGACGCCGCGACCCTGCGCCCGGCGCCGTGGAGCGAGGTCTTCAGGGCCGCGGGTCGGGAACTGCTGCGCTCGGCGAGCTGACCGCCGACCGGTCGCGGTCACCCGCACGGAGTACTCCGGCGAGTCCGGCGAGCCCGGCCGCCAGGACCGTGACCAGGCAGAAGGACACCGTGAGGCTGGTCGCCTGGGCCACCCCGCCGATCAGGCTCGGCGCGATCAGCCCGGAGGTGTACGTGATGGTCGCGACGCCCGCGATGGCCTGGCTCGGCCGGGGCCCGCTGCGGCCCGCGGCGGCGAAGCACAGCGGTACGACGACCGCGATGCCCAGTCCCATCGCCGCGAAGCCCGCCATCGCCACCGCGGGGTGCCCGGCCAGGACGACGAGCAGCCCGCCCGCGGCGGCCAGCAGGCCGCCCAGGCGCACGGTGCGCACCGCCCCGTAGCGGTTCACCATCGCGTCGCCGGCGATCCGGGCGACCGCCATGGTCAGCATGAAGCCGGTCGTGCACGCCGCGGCGAGCCCCGCCGACGACTGGAGCCGGTCCCGCAGGTAGACCGCGGACCAGTCCAGGCTGGCGCCCTCCGCGAACACCCCGCAGAAGCCGACCGCGCCGATCAGCACCGCCGACCTCGGCGGCAGCGCGAACCGCGGCGGCGGATCCTCGTCCTCGGCGGGCTTCAGGTCCAGGACCCAGCGGCAGGCCGTGATGCCCAGCAGGGTCAGGCATCCCGCGGCCAGCGCGAAGTGCAGGCGGGCGTCCGCGCCCAGGTGTGCGGCGAGGGTGCCGGCGGCCGAGCCGGTCAGCGCGCCCGTGCTCCACATGCCGTGCAGGCCCGACATCACCGACCTGCCCAGGCGGTGTTCCACCTCGACGCCGAGGGCGTTCATGGCCACGTCCGACATGCCCGAGGTGGCGCCGTAGGCGAACAGCGCCAGGCACAGCGCGGGCAGGTTCGCGGCGAGCGAGGGCAGGACCAGGGAGAGGGTCCACAGGGCGATCAGCCCGCGCAGAGCCGTACGGCTGCCGAAACGGTGTGTGATCCGGCCGGCCAGCGGCATCGCGAAGGACGCGCCGAGGGCGGTGAAGGCCAGTGCGACCCCCAGCTGCCCGGCGCTGAGCGAGGCGTGGTCCTGGATCCACGGCACCCGGGTCGCGAACGAGCCGGCGACGGCGCCGTGCACGGCGAACACCGCCGCCACGGCGTAGCGCGAGCGTCGCAGGGCCGACGGTGCGAGGACCACGTCAGTCATGCTCCGGTTCCTCCGGCTTCGCTGTCGACTCTGGGGGCGCCGAGCAAACTATCAGGAACCCTGCCTGATAGATAGCGGCTAAGATGCGGGGCATGCCCGCTTCCCCGCGCACCGCCCGGGCCCTCAACGACCGGCTCGCCCTGCGACTGCTCCAGCAGGAGGGCCCCTTGACGGCCGGGCAGCTCAAAGAGCTCACCGGACTCTCCCGGCCCACCGTCGCGGACCTCGTGGAACGCCTCACGGCCTCGGGGCTGGTCACGATGGTGGGCGAGTCCGGCGAGCAGCGGCGCGGGCCCAACGCCCGGCTTTACGGTCTCGTCGCCGACCGCGCCCACCTGGCCGCCCTCGACGTCCGCACCGACAGCGTCTCGCTCGTCGTCTCCGACCTGCTGGGCCGGGTGCTCGGCCGTGCCGTCGCACCGGTCGGCGGCGACACCGGAACCGAGGACGCCGTGCAGCGGGCGGTCTCCCTGGTCGAACGGGTCGCCGGCGAGGCGGGCGCGGGCCCGCTGCACACCGTCGGCATCGGCGCCCCCGGCCTGATCGACCCGGCCACCGGCGAGCTCCGGGACACCACCGGGCTGCCCGAGTGGCACCGGAACCTGGTCGCCGCCCTGCAGCAGCGGATGCCCGAGGCCCGGTTCAGCGTCGAGAACGAGACCAACCTCGCCGCCCTGGCCGAGCAGCGCGACGGCGCCGCCCGGGACCGCGACACCTTCGTCCTGCTGTGGCTGGGCCACGGCACCGGGGCGGCCGTGGTGCTGGACGGGGTGCTGCGCCGCGGCGCCTCGGGCGGTACCGGGGAGATCGGCTTCCTGCCGGTGCCGGGCACCGGTGGGCTGCCGTCGGCGACCGGCTGCGACGGCGGGTTCCACTCGCTGGCGGGATCCTCGGCGATCGCCGAACTGGCCGCCGGGTACGGGGTGGCGGGGGAGGCGGCCGCGCACGAGCCGGCCGCCGCCGGTCCGGTCCGGCGGGCCGCCGCGGACGACTCCCCGGAAGCCGCCCGCTTCCTCGGCGCCCTCGCCGACCGCCTGGCCGTCGGCGCCGCCTCGGTCGTCGCCGTCCTGGACCCCGGCTGCGTGGTGCTGGGAGGCGAGGTGGGACAGGCCGGCGGGGAGCGGCTGGCCGAGCTGGTGCGCGACCGTCTGCGCCGCATGTCACCGCTGCCCACCGAGGTCCGGCCGAGTCCGCTGGGCGGCACCGCCGTGCTGCGCGGCGCCCTGCTGACCGCCCGGGACCGCGCCCAGGAGGAGCTGTTCACGACCGTCCGGTGAGCGTCCGCCGGACGACCTCCCGGCCCGGCGGGCAGCAGTTCCGGCACTCCGACGACGTGCCCGCCCGTGAGGCGCACACCCGTGACCCGCGCCCCGGCGGACGCACGTCACGCCCCGGCGGGCGGCGGCCCCCGGCATGCGTCCGCCCCCGGTGACAGGCGCACCGGGGGCGGTGTTGAGAGACCCGGCGGCGGGCAAGGGCCGTCGTCACCGCCGCCGGGCCGGTCCGGGGTTCAGCAGGCGCCGAGGTCCTGCCACACGCCCCACTCGCCGGTGGTGCCGGGCTCCTCGCCCGTCGTCCACCACTTGGCCTTCCAGGTGTGCCCCTGGTGGGAGACCGTGTCACCGCCGGTGTAGACCGCCGCCGAGTCCCAGGCGGCGGCCGTGCAGCTGCCGGTCGGGCCGGGCGAGGCGGTGGGAGTGGCGGAGCCGGTCGGGGTCGGCGTGGCGGAACCCGAAGGCGTGGAGGTCGGGGTGGGGGAGGCGGAGGACGTGGCCGTCGGGGTGGGGGTGGGGGTGGCCTGCCCCGGGTCGACCACGGTCGTGCCCCGCGTCAGGTCGCCGGCCAGCGCGTACGTCCGCCCGCCGAACGTCACCGTCCAGTTCGACGGCGTGGACACCGGCAGGTAGTACACGAAGTCCACCTGCGTCGACGCCCCCGGGGCCAGCATCTGCCAGCTCGGCAGTTTCAGCGAGACGCGGTGGTAGTCGCCCTTCAGCCCGCCCACGTTGTCGCCGGTGTGGTCGCTGCGGATCACGGTCGTGCCCCAGCCGGACTGGTCCTTCGCGTTGCCGGGAGCGGAGGTTCCGTAGTCGAACCGGAACTCGGTGCCGCCGGGCAGTGTCACCGACGTGTTGTTGGTGATGGTCAGCTTGGGGCTGATCGGGTAGTTGGAGTCGCCGAGCGGGAACTGCCCGAAGTCCACGTCGATGTCCAGGGCCTGGCTCGGCAGGTCGACGGTCGACCGCTTCGCGCCGTAGGGGGAGGCCGACTTGAACTTCTCGTACATCGCGGTGGTCAGTGTGGAGCCGGGCTCGTACTGGCCCTTGGCCGCGTTCCAGGCGTAGTCGCCGGCCAGTTCCCAGACCATCGTGCCGCCGATGCCGTGGTCCACGACGTAGTCGGCCTTCGCGTCCACCGACTGCTCGTCCTCGGTGGACAGGAAGACCTTCTTCTGCGCGTTCCACAGCCAGGGGGCGACCAGGGTGGAGTCGTACTCGCGGACGTAGGTCCCGGTGAGCTCGGTGTCCGCGGGGAAGCCGTACCGGGTGACGTAGTCCCCGACGATGCCCTTCTCCAGGTTCTTGGCGTGCCACATCGGGTTCGAGCCCGCGGGCGCCTCCTTGCCGTCGGTGTCCAGGTCGTGCCAGAGGTTGTCGATGCCGACGGCGCCGTCACCGCACTTGGTCAGACCGGAGCCGGCCGGGCAGGAGGTGGAGGGCGCCTTGCCCCACAGGCCGTTCGTGCCGCCGGTGACGTTCTTGAAGCCGCGGGTGTAGTACGGCAGGCCGATGTTGATCCGGCCGGCCGGCATCGAGCCGCGGAAGTAGTGGTAGGCCCAGTCCGTGTTGAGATAGCCGATGCCGCCGTACTGCGAGGTCGAGTACACGCCGGCGGCGGCGAGTTCGGCGTCCTTGCCGTCGTCGAACAGCGAGGCGTTCGGGCCCACGTACTCGTTCCAGGCGCCGTGCAGGTCGTAGGACATGATGTTGACGTAGTCCAGGTACTTCTGGACCTGGAAGGTCTCCATGCCGCGCAGCAGGTAGCCGGAGGAGGGGGCCGCCACCGACAGCAGGTAGTGCCGGCCGTCCGCGGCACCCGCGCGGTCCAGCCTCTGGCGCAGCGTCCTCATCAGCGCGGCGTAGCCCTTGACCAGCCCGGCCCGGCGGGAGTTGGCGAGCGACCAGTCGAGCGGGTTGCCCGCGTCCTTCATCGAGGTCGGGTACTCGTAGTCGATGTCGACGCCGTTGAACCCGTAGGTGCGGATGAAGTCGACGGCGGAGTCGGCGAAGGTGTCGATGCCGGTCTGGTTGACCGAGCCGTCGGCGTTCGTGGCCATGGAGTAGAAGCCGCCCGAGTCCACCCGCGTGCCGTCGTCGCCGAAGTAGCCGCCGGTCTCCGCCCAGCCGCCCACCGAGATCAGCGTCTTGACGTTCGGGTGCTGCTTCTTGAACTTGTTGAGCAGGTTGAAGTGGCCCTTGTAGGGGAGGTCCGGGTCCATCTCGGCCCCGGCCACCCCGGGCCAGGTCATGCCCGTCGCGGCGTTCGTGGGGCCGTCGGCGCCCACGGAGATCCTGTCGGCGCTGTCGACGTGCGCGAAGGCGTAGTTGATGTGGGTGACCTTGTCCCACGGGATGTCGGAGGCCAGATAGGCGGGCTTGCCGTCCTTGCCGGTGCGCCAGCCGGTGAAGTAGCCGATCACCCGGCGCTGGTGGTCGGGGCCCATCTTCTCCCGGCCCGCCGAGTCGTAGACGGAGCAGTACGGGACGTCGACGCCCGGGGTCTCGTACAGCCCGTCGGGGCGGCAGGACTCCTGGTCGGCGGCGTGCGACACCGCCGCCGGCAGGCCGGCGAGCAGCAGTCCCGCGACGGCCGCACCGGCGGCGAGCAGGGCGGGTCTCGGCCGGCGGCGCGGGCGGCCTGGGGGTGACGAGGGGGACAGCACAGTCGGATCCTCTCCACGGAAGTTGCGCAGACCCTAGAGAGGACTAGACCAGTGAGTCAATAGGTATGGACCAATCTCAAGAGGCGGCGGCCGGTCCCGAGTTGGGATGTGCGCCGCCCCGGCGCGGCCGGCGGACCGGGCGTCTGTGAGCCACCCCACACGGTTCCCCCGTATGGAGTCGGAGCGGTCGTGGCAGACTGGTTCCGTAGCTAAAGCAGCGCACTCCGGGGTCGGTGAAAGTCCGAACCGGCGGTTACAGTCCGCGACCCGGTCGCTTCCAGCGGCCGGTTGACCAGGTGGAATTCCTGGACCGACGGTGAAAGTCCGGATGGGAGGCAGTGCGCGGCGGGCGGGCATGCGTGCGCGCCGCCGATGAGGCTCGTCCCTGCGGGACGGCCCGGTCCGGCGTCGCTCCCGGTGTCCCTGCTCGTACTTCCTGTCATGTGACAGGCCCCGGAGTCCGTGCCCGACAGAGGCAGGAGGACCCGGGAAGTGTTCACCGGAATCGTCGAAGAGCTGGGCGAGGTCACCGGCGTCGAGAACCTCGGCGACGCCTCCCGTTTCAGGCTGCGCGGCCCCCTCGTCACCGACGGGGCGAAGCACGGCGACTCCATCGCCGTCAACGGCGTCTGCCTCACCGTCGTGGAACACGAGGGCGACGAGTTCACCGCCGACGTCATGGCCGAGACCCTCGACCGCTCCAGCCTCGGCGCGCTCGCCGTCGGCTCCCGCGTCAACCTGGAACGCCCCACCGCCGTCGGCGCCCGCCTCGGCGGGCACATCGTGCAGGGCCACGTCGACGGCACCGGCACCGTTCTGGACCGCGAACCCTCCGAGAACTGGGAGATCGTCAGGATCTCCCTCCCCGCCGGCCTCGCCCGCTACGTCGTCGAGAAGGGCTCGATCACCGTCGACGGCATCAGCCTCACCGTGGTCGACGCCGGCCCCGACCACTTCACCGTCAGCCTCATCCCCACCACCCTGGCGCTGACCACCCTGGGCCGGAAGCAGCCCGGCGACCCGGTCAACCTCGAG
Source organism: Streptomyces sp. MS06 (assembly GCF_047200655.1). Classification (NCBI taxonomy): domain Bacteria; kingdom Bacillati; phylum Actinomycetota; class Actinomycetes; order Kitasatosporales; family Streptomycetaceae; genus Streptomyces; species Streptomyces sp. MS06. Next base: position 18,227 of record NZ_JBJZOJ010000018.1, on the reverse strand, counting down.
GTCGACGTCGTCGCCAAGTACGTCGAGCGCCTGCTCGCCGCGGACCGGGGGGCCGACAGGTGAACTGGCTCAACTCCGAGGCCTTCACCCTGTTCGGGCAGCACATCAAGTGGTCCGACATGATCGGCAACGTGATCGGCCTGATCGCCCTGGCACTCGGCTGGCGGCGCTCCCTGTGGAGCTGGCCCGTCCAGTTCCTCTCCGGGCTGATCCTGTTCGCCGCGTTCGCCACCGCGCACCTCTCCGGCAGCGCCGGCAAGCAGGTCGTGGTGATGGCCGTCGCGGTCTACGGCTGGCGGCAGTGGCGCAGCGGCGCCGACCGGGCCGCCGACGGCCACGTCGCCGTACGCTTCGCCACCCGCACCGAACGGCTCCTGCTGCTGGGCGCGGCCGCCGCCGGCACCCTCGCCGTCGCCGGGCTGTTCACCCTCTACCCGTCCCTGTCCTGGGACCCCTGGCCGGACGCCTACATCTTCGTCGGCACCGTCGTCGCCATGTACGCCCAGGCGCGTGGCATGGTCGAGTTCTGGTTCGCCTGGCTGCTGGTCGACCTGGTCGGCGTGCCGCTGAACTTCGCCAACGGCTTCGCCTTCTCCGGTTTCGTCTACGTCGTCTACGGCGCGCTCGTCCTGTGGGGCATGCGCGACTGGTGGCTGCGCTCCCGCCGGACCGCGCGGCCCGCCCTGGAAGGAGCGCCGGCATGAACGCCCACCCCTCACTCACCACCGCCCCCGACGGGGCGCCGTCCCCCGCCTCCGCGACGGTGCCGGCCCGCTACGGCACCGAAGCCGACGAAGCCCTCACCCTCGACCCGGTCGAGCAGGCCGTCGCCGACATCGCCGCCGGACGCCCGGTCGTGGTCGTCGACGACGAGGACCGCGAGAACGAGGGCGACCTCGTCGTAGCCGCCGAGAAGGTGACCGAGGAGATCGTCGCCTTCATGATGAGCGAGTGCCGCGGCCTGATCTGCGCGCCCATGGAGGGCGGCGAACTCGACCGGCTCGCCCTCCCGCAGATGGTCCAGGACAACACCGAGTCGATGAAGACCGCGTTCACCGTCTCCGTCGACGCCTCCGCCGCGCACGGCGTCACCACCGGCATCTCCGCCGCCGACCGCGCCGCCACCCTCCGGCTGCTGGCGAGCGGCATCGCCGCACCCACCGACCTGGTCCGCCCCGGCCACGTCTTCCCGCTGCGCGCCCGGCCCGGCGGAGTCCTGGCACGCGACGGCCACACCGAGGCGGCCGTCGACCTCGCCCGCCTCGCCGGCCTGCGCCCGGCCGGAGCCATCGTGGAGATCGCCGGCGAGGACGGCCGCATGCTGCGCCTGCCCGAGCTGGTCCCCTTCGCCCGCAAGCACGGCCTGACGATCATCTCCATCAAGGACCTGATCGCCTACCGCAGCAGCTCCGAGCCCACCGTCCACCGCGAGGCGGAGGTCCGCCTGCCGACCGCGCACGGCACCTTCACCGCCTACGGCTACCGCTCCGCCGCCGACGGCGTGGAGCACGTCGCCCTCGTCCACGGCGAGCTCGGCGACGGCGAGGACGTGCTGGTCCGCGTGCACTCCGAATGCCTCACCGGGGACGTCTTCGGCTCCCGGCGCTGCGACTGCGGCCCCCAGCTCGACACCGCCCTGGAACGCATCCACGAGGCCGGCCGCGGCGTCGTCGTCTACCTGCGCGGACACGAGGGCCGCGGCATCGGCCTGCTGTCCAAACTGCGCGCCTACGAACTCCAGGAGCGCGGCCGCGACACCCTGGACGCCAACCTGGAACTCGGCCTGCCCGCCGACGCCCGCGACTACGGCGCCGGCGCCCGGATCCTCGCCGACCTCGGGGTGCGCAGCGTCCGCCTGATGACGAACAACCCCGAGAAGACCGACGCGCTGCTGCGGCACGGCCTGCGGGTCACCGCCCGGGAGCCGATGCCGGTCACCGCCGGCGAGCACAACCTGCGCTACCTGCGCACCAAGCGGGACCGGATGGGCCACGACCTGCCCTGGCTGGACGACGCGGCACCCGTGTCCGCCTGCGGCACCCGCTGACCCGCGGCCCGGCGACCGGCACCACCGAGCACGACCGGCAGACCTGCACGACCCGCACGACCAGCAGACCTGCACGACCAGCAGACCTGCACGACCTGTACGACCGAGCACGACACAGCAACGAGGAGACACGTGAGCGGCAAGGGCGCACCGGAGTTGTCCGTACGCAATGTGGGTGACCTGCGGGTCGCCGTCATCGCGGCGCAGTGGCACGAGAAGGTGATGGACGGCCTGGTCGACGGCGCGCTGCGCGCCCTGCACGAACTGGGCATCGACGAACCCACCCTGATCCGGGTGCCCGGGAGCTGGGAACTCCCGGTCGCCGCCAAGGCGCTCGCCGACCGCGGCTACGACGCCGTCGTCGCCCTCGGTGTCGTCATCCGCGGCGGCACCCCGCATTTCGACTACGTGTGCCAGGGCGTCACCCAGGGCCTCACCCGGGTGTCCGTCGACACCGGGGTCCCCGTCGGCTTCGGCGTGCTCACCTGCGACACCGAGGAGCAGGCCGTGGACCGGGCCGGGCTGCCCGGCTCCGGCGAGGACAAGGGGCACGAGGCGGTGACCGCCGCCGTCGCCACCGCGGCCGCGCTCCGTTCAGTATCCGAACCGTGGCGCTAGGCGGACGGCCGACCGCGTAGAGTGGGCGCCACCATGTCCAAGAAGACGTTCGAGGAGCTCTTCACCGAGCTCCAGCACAAGGCCGCCCACGGCGACCCCGCCACCTCCCGCACCGCCGAACTGGTCGGCAAGGGCGTCCATGCCATCGGCAAGAAGGTCGTCGAGGAGGCCGCCGAGGTCTGGATGGCCGCCGAGTACGAGGGCACGGAAGCGGCCGCCGAGGAGATCTCCCAACTGCTCTACCACCTCCAGGTGATGATGGTCGCCCGCGGAATCTCGCTCGACGACGTCTACGCCCACCTGTGACACCCGTCCGCCTGTGACACCCGCCCCCCGCCAGACACCCGCCCCGCCACGCGAAGGAAGCCGACCTCATGCTGCGCATCGCCGTCCCCAACAAGGGTTCCCTGTCCGGCCCTGCGGCGGAGATGCTGCATGAGGCCGGCTACCAGCAGCGCCGCGAGTCGAAGGAACTGCGGATCGTCGACCCGGAGAACGAGGTCGAGTTCTTCTACCTCCGCCCCCGCGACATCGCCATCTACGTCTCCTCCGGCCGCCTCGACATCGGCATCACCGGCCGCGACCTGCTGATCGACTCCGGCGCCAGCGCCGAGGAGATCCTCCCCCTCGGCTTCGCCCGCTCCACCTTCCGCTACGCCACCAAGCCGGGCACCGCCCACGGCGTCGCGGACCTGGCCGGCATGACGGTCGCCACCTCCTACGAGGGCATCGTCGCCAAGCACCTCGCCGACCAGGGCGTCGACGCCTCCGTCGTCCACCTCGACGGCGCCGTCGAGACGGCCGTCGAACTGGGCGTGGCCGAGGTCATCGCGGACGTCGTCGAGACCGGCACCTCGCTGCGCAACGCCGGCCTGGAGATCATCGGCGAGCCGATCATGACCTCGGAGGCAGTGGTCGTCCGCCGGGTCGGCGCCGACGCCGAGGAACCCAAGGTGCAGCAGTTCCTGCGCCGCCTCCAGGGCGTGCTGGTCGCCCGGACGTACGTGATGATGGACTACGACTGCCGCGTCGAGCAGCTCGAGAAGGCCGTCGCCCTCACCCCCGGCCTGGAGTCCCCGACCGTCTCCCCGCTGCACAACGAGGGCTGGGTGGCCGTGCGCGCCATGGTCCCGGCCAAGGAGGCCCAGCGCATCATGGACGACCTGTACGCCATCGGCGCGCGGGCGATCCTCACCACGGCCATCCACGCCTGCCGCCTCTGATCCGGAACACGCCATGTCGGACCCGACCTCCCCGCCCCCTCTGCCGGTGACCTTCCGGCCCGCCCGCACCCGCGTCGTCCTGCTCGCCGCGGGCGTCGCGGTGCTCCTGGCGCTGTGCGCCGTCGCGGTGCTGCTGGACCAGCTCGGGCCGGGGGAGAAGCTCAGCTTCGCCCTGACCGGGGTGCTGCTCTGCGGCATCCTGGTACGGCTCTCCCGGCCCAAGGTCGTCGCCGAGGAGTCAGGGGTGACCGTAGTCAACTTCGCCGGCGTCCGGCAGCTGGAGTGGGCGGAGATCGTCCAGGTCAACCTGCGCGCCGGCGACCCATGGGTCTACCTCAACCTCAGCGACGGGACGAGCCTGCCGGCGGTCGGAATCCAGCCGGGTATCGACAGGCGGCGCGCCGTCGCCGACGCACGGGCCCTGACGGCGCTGGTGGAGGCCCGCTCCACCGCCCGCCCCGACGGCGGCGACCGCACCCCCCGGAAACACCCCGAGAGCTGATCGGGTACGGACTCGGGGCCGCCGGCCCTGACGCGACAGCCCATGTCTTGATTAATCTGGAGAGCGGAGGCGCGCCCACCGCGCCTCCGCCCCTGCGTGCCGCCCGGCGCCCGGGGGCTCCTGCTACCCGAGGAGTGACTCCCTCCGGCGATGGACGGATCGTCCTGCAGTACCTGCGCCGCCCCCTGCCGACATAGCGCGGACCGCCGCTTCGCGGACCGCGCCGAGGCCCGGGCGGCGGCATCATGAGCATCCCCCTGCTGCTCCTGGCAGCCGCGTTCCTGCTGATCCTGGCCAACGGCTTCTTCGTGGCCGCCGAGTTCGGCCTGGTGACCGTCGAGCGCGCCGACGCCGAGCGGGCCGCCGCCGAGGGCGACCGACGGGCCGGCACGGTCGTCGAGTCGGTGAAGGAACTCTCCTTCCAGCTCTCCGGCACCCAGCTCGGCATCACCATCACCTCCCTGGTCGTCGGCATGCTCGCCGAACCGGCGCTCGCCGAGCTGCTGCACGGCCCCTTCACCGCGATCGGCGTCCCGGACGGCGCCGTCCGCGGACTCGCCGTGGTCGTCGGCATGCTGCTGGCCAGCGCCGCGCAGATGGTGATCGGCGAACTCGTGCCCAAGAACTGGGCGGTCTCCCGCCCGCTGCAGGTCGCCCGCTTCGTGGCCGGCCCGCAGCGCCTCTTCTCCCGCCTGTTCCGCCCGGTGATCGCGGCGCTCAACACCGTCGCCAACCGGCTGGTGCGCGCGCTCGGCGTGGAACCCGCCGAGGAACTGGCCTCCGCCCGCACCCCCGGCGAGCTGGTCTCCCTGGCCCGGCACTCCGCCCGGGCCGGCGCGCTGGAGCAGGACACCGCCGACCTGTTCGTCCGCACCCTGTCCCTGGGCGACCTCACCGCGCAGCACGTCATGACCCCCCGGGTGAAGGTCAGCGCACTCCAGTCGTCGGCGACCGCGGAGGACGTGGTCAACCTGACCCGGGCCACGGGCCTGTCCCGCTTCCCCGTCTACCGCGAGAAGATCGACGAGATCGTCGGCATGGTCCACCTCAAGGACGCGCTGGCGATCCCGGTGCACGAACGCCTGCGCACCCCCGTCGGCCGCCTCGCCCGCCCCGCGCTGCTCGTCCCCGAGACGCTGCCGGTGCGGCCCCTGCTGGCGCGCCTGCGCAGCGAGCAGCCCATTGCCGTCGTCGTCGACGAGTACGGCGGCACGGCGGGCGTGGTCACCCTGGAGGACATCGTCGAGGAGATCGTCGGCGAGGTCCGCGACGAGCACGACGACGTCGTGGACGCCCTGCCCGAGCTGGCCGCCGCCCCGCCGGAGGACGGCAGGCCCGCCTGGGACGTGGACGGGAGCTGCCGGGTGCACGTCCTGCGGCGGATAGGCCTCGACGTGCCCGACGGCCCGTACGAGACCGTCGCCGGGCTCGTCGCCGACCTGCTCGGCCGCATCCCGGTCCCCGGCGACCGGGCGGAGCTGCCCGGCTGGCGGCTGTCCGTGCGCCGGGTCGGCCACAACCGTGCCGAGCAGGTGCGGCTGGTGCGGACCGCGCCCGCGGCGAACGTCCTGGAGGCCGCCCGATGAGCGTGCTGCAACTCCTGTTCGCCGTGCTGCTCGTCCTCGCCAACGGCTTCTTCGTCGGCGCCGAGTTCGCGCTCGTCTCCGTCCGCCGCAGCCAGATCGAACCCCTCGGCACGGCCCGCGCACGCCAGGTGCTCCATGGCCTGGAGCGGCTGCCGCAGATGATGGCGGCGGCCCAGTTCGGCATCACCGTCTGCTCGCTGACCCTGGGCGCGGTCGCCGAACCGACGGTGGCCCACCTGCTGGAACCGGTCTTCGCGTTGCTGCGGCTGCCGCCCGGGGTGGTTCATCCGCTGGGCTATGTCATCGCCCTCGCGGCCGTGGTCTTCTTCCACCTGGTCATCGGGGAGATGGTCCCGAAGAACATGGCCATGGCCGCCCCGGAGAAGGCCGCCCTGTGGCTCAGCCCCGGACTGGTCGCCTTCGCCCGGCTCTGCCGGCCGATCACCGTGGCGCTCGGCGCGACCGCCCAGGGCATCCTGCGGCTGTTCCGGGTGGAGCCCAAGGACGAGGTGGAGGCCGTGTTCACCAGCGAGCAGCTCAACCGGCTGGTGGAGGACTCCGGCCAGGCCGGCCTGCTCGATCCGGAGGAGCAGGAGCGCCTGGAGGACGCGCTGGAACTGGGCTCCCACCCGGTGACGGACGTCCTGCTGCGCCACGAGGCGCTGGTGACCGTGCCTCCGTCGGTGACCCCGGGACAGATCGTCGACCTCACCGCCCGCACCGGCTACTCGCGTTTCCCGGTCGCCGCGGAGAGCGGCGCCTTCATGGGCTACCTGCACGTGAAGGACGTCCTCGACCTGGAGGAGTCCGACCGAGCCGTGCCGCAGCGGATCTGGCGCCCGATGACCACCCTGCACGCCGAACTGCCCCTCGACGACGCACTGAGCGTCATGCGCCGGGCCGCCACCCATCTGGCCCAGGTGGCGGACGCCTCCGGCCGGACACTGGGCCTGGTCGCGCTGGAGGACGTGCTGGAACTCCTGGTGGGCGAGGTCCGGGACCCGGCCCATCGCGAGACGCCCGCGGTGCCGGTCACGGAGTCCCCGTTGAGCGGGGAACCGGAGGGCGTGCTCGCCGGCTGACCCCGGCGGGGGGCCGCGGCGAGCCGTCACAGCGCCGGCGGATCCTGCGGCCCCCTGCCCGACAGCACCTCCCCGTACGCCTGCATCAGGTCCGGCAGCCGCAGCGTCGCCAGATCGTCCCGCGACAGCGCCCCGGGATACCCCGACAGGCGCAGGTCCCGGTACGCGCAGCTCTTCTCGTACAGCGTCCGCAGGAACCGGCCGTTGCCCAGCTCGTCGATCCAGTCCTGGTCGACCACGTGCCCGGCGACGGAACGCAACTCGTCCAGCGCCTCCTCGTCCCACCGGTCGCCGTTCTCCGCGGCCAGCACCTTGCCGATCTCGGTGAGTTCCAGGGGCCGGTACGAGGGGAAGTCGACACGGCTGGTGAAGCGGGAGGACAGACCCGGGTTCGCGGCCAGCAGGCGGTCCATGCCCTCCGGGTAGCCGGCGAGGATCACCACCAGGTGGTCGCGGTTGTCCTCGGCCCGCTTCAGCAGCACCTGGAGCGCCTCGTCGCCGTACGCGTCGCCCTTGCCGTAGCCCGAGTTGGACAGCGCGTACGCCTCGTCGACGAATAGGACCCCGCCCAGCGCCGAGTCGATCAGCTCGTTGGCCTTCACGGCGGTCTGCCCCAGGTACTCGCCGACCAGGTCGGCCCGCTGCGCCTCCACCAGGTGGTCGCCGCCCAGCAGGCCGAGGGCGTAGAAGACCCGGCCGAGGATGCGGGCCACCGTCGTCTTGCCGGTGCCGGAGGGGCCGGAGAAGACGAAGTGCCGTTTGGGCGGTTGGACCGGCAGCCCCTGACCGGCGCGCATCCGGGCCATGTTCAGCTGCGCCGACAACGCCTTGACCTGCCGTTTGACCGGTTCCAGGCCCACCATGCGCTCGAGCTGGGCGAGCGCCTCCTCGAGTAACGCCGGGTCGGTCGGCCCGGTGGGCGGCACGGGCGACGGCGGCGCCGCCCACTTCTCCCGCGCCCCCGGGACGTCCGCCGCCCGCGGCGGACCGGCGCTCGGCTCGGCCTCGGGCAGCCTCAGGTCCCGCCCCTCGGTGCCGAACAGCGGGTCGAGGACGTCGGGGCCGTCCGCGACGTCCTGCCCCGAGCCGGTCAGGCTGATCGCCGCGAGGTCGGCGAGGTCGGCGTGGTCGTCGTAGCCGTCGCTCTCGGCGATGGCCGCGAGTCGGGCCGCGGTGTCCATGAAGGCGGGGTCCACGCGGTGCACGGCCCGGTACAGGGGGAGCGCGGCCGCGCTGCGCCCGGTGCCCTCGTGGGCGCGTGCCAGCCAGTAGCGCAGCTCCTTGCGCTGCGGCTGCTCGCTGCGGCAGCGCATGAGCGCCGCCGCGAGCAGCGGCTCGGCCTGCCCGTACATCTCCAGCCGGACCCGTGCCATGCCGCCGAAGAGTCCGGCCTCGATGCCGAGCATGGGGTCGTCGACCAGGGAGTCGGTGTGCCGGACGAGCTGCTCCCAGTCCTTGGTGAGGTAGGCGCGGCAGCCGTGCAGGAAGCGGACCTGCGGGTCGGTGTCGACGGGCGGCAGTCCGGCGAGCGCCCGGTCCAGTTCCGGGACGTGCCGGCCGTCGAGCCAGTGCGAGGCGTGCGCGAGCAGCAGGTCGCGGGGGCTCTCCAGGACCGGCTGCACCCACCAGCCGAGCCAGTACCAGGAGTTGAGGGTGCGCCGGTGGCGGGCGCGCTGTTCGCCGAAGCGGTCCCGGTGCCGGTGCATCCGCAGCAGGGCGGTCGTCGTGTCGACCCGCAGCGCGTGGAGCCCGAGCCAGCCGTCGGCCATCCCGGGATCGATCCGGACGGCGTCCCGGAACTCCTCCTCCGCCTGCGGGTAGGCGCCCATGGTGTAGGCGTCCACCCCCCGCAGCCAGGCGAGGTCCGCCGGGGCCTCGGGGCCCTGGGTGCCGAAGTCCATCACGTCCCCCACAAACCGTGCCCCGTCGGTGGTCCGGCCGGCCTTGACCCGCCGGCTGCCTTCGCCGAACCGCTGTGCGGCGGAACGGAGTTGCCAGATGCGAACGGCTGCCGCGGGCAGGTCGCACCAGGGCATCGTACCCGCGGGGGTACCGCCCGCCGAAGGGTGCTTCACGGTTCGTTCGGGGAGGTGGGAGCCGCCCCGCCGGGGCGGAGAGGTGACCGAGGGTGATCTTCCGGGGGCGCTGAGCGCCCGGGGAGGCCGGTCCTGGGCAGAACGAAGCCCCCGATCACGGGGGAACAACCGGGGGCTTCGCGTCGACGGGCGGCCTCGACGGCCGCTCATTGAGAACGTAAGACCTGTACGGGCCCACGGTCAAGCGTAGTTGGGGCACCGCGGGAAGTTCCCGCGCAAGCGCCTTCACCATTTCACCACAGCGCCGCAGGGTCCTCACTCTGCGTGATGTTCCGGTTCGGTTCGGCTCCTCCCCGGGTCCGCCCGGGCCCGGGAAGAAGCCGGTATCCCTCCGCCCCGCCGGGTGACCGCCGGACCAGCAGATCGGCGTGGGGCAGGGAGGGGTCGTCGGCGAAGTGGCGTCGTTCCGCGCGCACCCACCCGGCCCAGAACTCCCCCAGCTCCGCTCCGTCCCGCTCCCGTCCGCGTGCCCAGGACTCCTCCTCCGGCAGATCCATCCACAGCAGGCACGCGAGGTACGGGCGCAGCGCGCGGCGGCCGGCGCCGACCCCCTCGACGAGGACCACCGGGGCCGGGTGCAGCGGGCGCGGCGCCCCGAAGCGGCGGGCGTGCCAGTCGTAGGGGGTGTACCGGGCGGTGGCGCCGCGGGAGAGCGGCCCGATCACCTGTCCCAGGAGCCGGTCGGTCCAGTCGAACATCGCGTCGTGGCTGGCGACGTCGTCGAGGTGCAGCACCGGGGCGTCGCCGAGCGCGCGTGCGAGCCGGTCGGCGAACGTCGACTTGCCGGAGCCCGCGTGCCCGTCGACGCCGACCAGCCGGACCGGCCCGCAGGACGGGGGGAGCCGGCGCAGGAAGGCGGCGAGCTGCTGGATGGTCGTTCCCGGGTGCGACGGGGGTGGTTTCCGCCGAGTGTACGGCCCGCGGCCGCCCGGCCGGACCGACCGGCGGAGGGCGTGCGGGGTCGAGTCGCGCCGGTCACGACGCCGGCCGGCGGGCGTGCGGGGTCGGGTCGCGCCGTTCACGACAGTGGTCGAGACCAATATTGGTCGGCCCGGTATGCGGCCTGGTGCTGGTACGGCGGGGCCTGGGCGGCCATAGTTGGCCCACAAACCCGCATCTGACCCGCCCCGACTCGGACACCTGGGGGTTTTCCGCCCATGAGCAGAGCCGAACAGCCGACCCGCAGAACCGTTCTGACCGCTGCGGTCGCCGCCGCCGCGGTGGTGGGCGGTGCGAGCCAGGCCGCGGCCGACGGCCCGGCCGCCCGTCCGCGACCCGGACCGGTCCCGGACCGCCCGGTCGACTACCGGTCCTGGACGACCTACGCCGACTGGCGCAGCGGTGCGGCCGCGGGCACCCGCGCGGTGGCGGGTGCCCGCCCCGGCCTGGTCATCGGCGCGCCGGCCGGCACCACCGACTACCTGGACCCGCACACCGGCGCCCGCGCCACCTGGGAGTACGCCACCTGGACGTCTCCCGTGCACCGGCTGCCCGTGCCCGCCACCGAGGTGATCGCCTCCTGGAACGCGGACACCCCGGCCGGAACCTGGCTCCAGGTCGAACTGCGCGGCACCTACCCGGACGGCACGGAGACGCCCTGGTACGTCATGGGGCGATGGGCGGCGGGCGACGCCGACATCAGACGCACCTCCGTCGACGGTCAGACCGACGGCCGGAGCAGCATCTGGACGGACACCTTCTCCATCGACGACGCGGCCTCCGGGCTGCGGCTGGCCTGCTACCGGCTGCGGCTGACCCTGTACCGCCGTCCGGGGGAGAGGATCACCCCGACGGTGTGGCGGATCGGTGCGATGGCCTCCGACGTCCCCGACCGCTTCACCGTCCCGGCCTCCGTCCCCGGCCTGGCGCAGGAGCTGATCGTCCCGCGCTACTCGCAGGAGATCCACGCCGGTCAGTACCCGCAGTACGACAACGGCGGCGAGGCCTGGTGCAGTCCCACCTCCTCGCAGATGATCGTCGAGTACTGGGGCGGGCGCCCCACCGACGAGCAGCTCTCCTGGGTGGATCCCGGCTACACCGACCCGCAGGTGTGCCAGGCGGCCCGGGCGACCTACGACTACCAGTACGGCGGCTGCGGCAACTGGCCGTTCAACGCCGCCTACGCCGCCACCTACCAGGACCTGCAGGGCGTGGTCACCCGGCTCGCCTCGCTCACCGACCTGGAGACGCTGATCGCGGCCGGGATCCCCGCCATCACCTCGCAGTCCTTCCTGAAGGAGGAACTGACCGGCGCCGGCTACGGCACCTCGGGCCACCTGATGACGGTGACCGGATTCAGCGCCGAGGGCGACGTGATCGCCAACGACCCGGCCTCGCCGAGCGACGAGGCGGTGCGACGGGTGTACCGGCGGCGCGAGTTCGAGACCATCTGGTTGCGGACCAAGCGCCACACCGCCACCGGCAGGGTCGCCTCCGGCACCGGCGGCGTGTGCTACCTGTACTTTCCGGCGCGCCCGACACCCCGCCAGCGCAAGGCGCTCGCCCGGGTGGGCGTCCGCTGAACCGCCCGCCGTCCGCCGCCCACCGCGGGAAGCGCCCGTACCGCGGTGGGCCGCCCACCGCGTGACGCACCCGTACCGAGCGCTCCCGGCACGACGGCCCCAGGAGCCTGGAGCACGTCGCGGCTCGGACCCCCGCCGCGGTGATCGCGATGCCGGCGACACGGCTCGGGCTGATCCGACGGGGAGTCGCGGCAGGCCGTTTCCGTGCCGCCGCGGCTCCCGGCGCGCCGCCGCCGGCCGGCACGGACCCGTCCGGCGCACCCCGCACGGGCGGGTTCCGGTGCGCCGCACCGCCGCACCGCGCGCCGACCGGTCCAAGCCCCTGCGATACCGGGCCGGGCAACGGTCCGGCGCCACCTGCCATACTGCGGTTGTCCCGCCGCCCGCCGGAACCCAGGGTCGACCTTGAACCTCAGCCCTCAGCACGGTGCCGCCGCACGCCCCCGGGCCCGCAGCACCGAACGTTCGCTGGCCCGCCGCGCCGAACTCCTCGCGATCGGGCGGAGACTGTTCGCCGACACCTCCTACGACGCCCTCTCCATGGACGACATCGCGCGGCAGGCCCGGGTGGCCAAGGGGCTGATCTACTACTACTTCCGGTCCAAGCGCGGCTACTACCTGGCCATCGTCCAGGACTCCGTCGCCGACCTCGTCACGCTCGCCGCGAGCGGTCTCGAACTGCCCGCGGTGGACCGGGTGCACCGCACGGTCGACAGCTACCTGCGCTACGCCGAGCACAACCAGGCGGCCTACCGCACGATCGTCAGCGGGGGCGTCGGTTTCGACGCCGAGGTGCACGCCATCCGGGACTCGGTGCGGGAGGCGATCGTCGCGACCGTTGCCGAGGGCGCGTACGGCCGTCCCGACGTCGCGCCGCTGGTCCGGATGGGGTTGCTCGCCTGGGTGTGCAGCGTCGAGGGGGCCGCTCTCGACTGGATCGACCGGCCCGGCCTGTCCCGCGACACCATGCGCGAGTTGCTGGTGAGGACGCTGGGCGGAGCGATGCGCGCCATCGAGGAGCTGGATCCCGCCTACCCGGCCCCCGCGCCCGCCCGCCGCGACTGACGGCTCGCCCCCTGCCGGGAACGCGCGGTCCCGTCCGCAGCGGCGGCGGCCCCTTCGTCGACCGGCGAGGACGGGGAAGCGGTGTGCGGCCGCCCGGCGACCCCGGGAGGCGCGGGGAGACGGGCGGCCGGACTCACCACCTCGGCCTCCGTTGCCCCCGCGCCCCGCCGAACTGCCCCGGATGCACGGTGGGAGCCGTCAGCCGGGTCCACTCCGGGTCGTCACGGCCGGGCAGGGTGCGACCGCCGTCGGCCCAGGTGAGCAGCAACTCCCGGTAGATGGGCGGGTCCTGGAGCTGCGGAGGGGCCGGCGGAACCGATTCAGCGGCAGCCGGGACGAACAGGCGCCGCCGTCCGGCCGTCGGATGCGTCGGGTTCATACCGGGCAAACGGCCGGCGGGCAGGGCAGGTCACCGCCTCGTCGCGTCGGGCGTGAGTTCGGGACGTCCGGCTCCGGTGCCGCCCCGGGTGCGTCGGCCGGCGAACCGTCAGGCGGCCTGGCCGCGCATCTCCGGCACCCGCATCGGGCGCGAACCCGGCCCGCCCGCGTGCGAGAAGGGCTGCATCCGCCAGTCCAGCCCCTGGGGGAGCGTCAACAGCAGGGCGGCGTCCTGCTCCTGGGGCCGGAAGTTCTCGTCGGCGGGGCGGGCCTCGGTCGCCGCGCGGCCCGTCCCGGCGCACACCGTGAGTCCGAACGGATTCCACGGCGAGGCGCACAGCGCGTGCTCCGGGAGGATCTCCTCCTCGGCGAGCAGGGCGATGGGCTGCGCGCAGTCCGGGCACGTCACCCGGTACATCTCGAAGGTCTCGTACGTGTCGGTTTCCTCGTCGAAGGAGTCGGGTTCGACGCCCTCCGGCTCGGGCTCGACGGCCGTCTGCTTTCGCTTGGACGCGGTGCGACCAGGGTGCCTGACACTCTGCATGGGACTCTCCCCCTCGGGCTGGGCCGTGAAGGCGCTGCGGCCTCGACCACAGCAAGCACTTCCCGTCGCGTCCGCGCGGTAATCACGAGACCATCACGGAGGTGGCCGGGGTCGTGTGGCGTTCGTCACATGCCGAACGCGGATGCCGGGCCCGGTGATCGGGCCGCCGCGGCCCCGGGTGGTGGCCGACCACATCACGAACCGGCTATGACCTGCGCTGCATAGGTATACGAGCGGATCGGCCGCCCTGTAGGTTCTACCGCCATGGAGGAGCTCGACCGTCAGATCGTGCAGCTGCTCGTCAGGGACGGGCGGATGAGCTACACCGACCTGGGCAGGGCCACCGGCCTGTCCACGTCGGCAGTGCACCAGCGGGTGCGCCGGCTGGAGCAGCGCGGCGTGATCCGCGGCTACGCCGCGGTCGTCGACCCCGAGGCCGTCGGACTGCCGATGACCGCCTTCATCTCGGTGAAGCCGTTCGACCCCAGCGCCCCCGACGACATCGCCGAGCGGCTGGCGGACGTCCCCGAGCTGGAGGCCTGCCACAGCGTCGCGGGCGACGAGAACTACATCCTGAAGGTGCGTGTCGCGACCCCGCACGAGCTCGAGGAACTGCTGGCCCGGGTGCGGTCACTGGCCGGTGTGTCGACGCGGACGACGGTGGTGCTGTCGACACCGTACGAGGCCCGGCCGCCCAGGATCTGACCGACCTGCGTGCCGGAGGCCGACCGCGGGGCGGGACACTGTCCTGCATGAGTGAGCGCACCGCCCCGCCGAAGACCACCCTGCTCCGCCGCGGGGAGGTGCACAGCCCCGCCGATCCCTTCGCCACCGCCATGGTCGTGGAACGCGGCCAGGTCGCCTGGGTCGGCTCCGAGGGCGCGGCCGACGCCTTCGCGGACGGCGTCGACGAGGTGGTCGACCTGGAGGGTGCGCTCGTCACCCCGGCGTTCACCGACGCGCACGTGCACACCACGGCCACCGGTCTCGCCCTCACCGGCCTCGACCTGTCCGCCGCCCCCACCCGGGAGGCGGCCCTCGCGCTCGTCCGGGACTTCGCCGCCGCCCGCCCGCGCGACCGGGTGCTGCTCGGCCACGGCTGGGACGCCTCCCGCTGGCCGGGCGGCCGGCCGCCGACCCGCGCCGAACTGGACGAGGCCACCGGCGGGCGCCCGCTGTACCTGTCCCGGATCGACGTCCACTCGGCGGTGGTGACCAGCGCCCTGCTGGAGGAGGCGAAGCGGGCGGGCGCGGCCGACGGCTTCACCGTGGACGGGCCGCTCACCGCGGGTGCGCACCACGCGGTGCGTGCCGCCGCCTTCGCCGCCGTGACTCCGGAGCAGCGCGCCGAGGCCCAGCGCGCCGCCCTGGCGCACGCGGCGTCCCTCGGTATCGGCTCCGTCCACGAGTGCGGCGGCCCGGAGATCTCCTCCGAGGACGACTTCACCGGCCTGCTCCGGCTCGCCGCCGAGGAACCCGCGCCGCGCGTCGTCGGCTACTGGGCCGAACGGGACGTCGACAAGGCCCGCCGGCTGGGCGCCGCCGGTGCCGCCGGGGACCTGTTCGTGGACGGCGCCCTCGGCTCGCACACCGCCTGCCTGCACCGGCCGTACGCGGACGCCGACCACACCGGTACCGCCTACCTGGACGCGGACGCGATCGCCGCCCATGTCCTCGCCTGTACGGAGGCCGGCCTCCAGGCGGGCTTCCACGCCATCGGCGACGCCGCCGTCGGAGCCGTCGTCGAAGGGGTGCGGGCCGCCGCGGAGAAGGCCGGTCCGGCGCGCGTCCGGGCCGCCCGGCACCGCGTCGAACACGCCGAGATGCTCACCCCTCAGGCCGTGGCGGCCTTCGCCGACCTCGGTCTCACCGCCTCCGTGCAGCCCGCCTTCGACGCCCTCTGGGGCGGCGAGGACGGCATGTACGCCCAGCGGCTCGGACCCGGGCGCGCCCGGACGCTCAACCCCTTCGCGGCCCTGCTGCGTGCCGGCGTGCCGCTCGCCCTGGGCTCGGACAGCCCGGTCACACCGCTGGACCCGTGGGGCACCGTGCGCGCCGCGGCCTTCCACCGCACCCCGGAGCACCGCGTCTCGGTGCGCGCCGCGTTCACCGCCCACACCCGCGGCGGATGGCGGGCGATCGGACGGGACGACGCGGGTGCCCTGGTGCCGGGCGCTCCCGCGGACTACGCGGTATGGCGCACCGGGGACCTCGTGGTGCAGGCCCCCGACGACCGGGTCGCCCGCTGGTCCACCGACCCGCGTTCCGGCACCCCGGGCCTGCCCGATCTCACCCCCGGCCGCGAGCTGCCCGTGTGCCTGCGCACCGTGGTGGGCGGGCGGGAGGTGTTCGTACGGCCGGGCGAGTGATCTGCGCCGTCCCGGGCGCCGCGCCGGGCTGCCGCGCGACCTGCGCATCCTCCCCGCTGACCAGGGTATTCACCACGAAAGCGCAGGCCGGCCGGCTGTTGACAGGAAACGGTCCGGGGCCGGTAGGTTCTGCGGAGTCCACCACCGGACGGCCGACCGGGGAGCGTCCGGGTACCCGCCGCGGCGCCGCTGGGTCAGGGCGGTGTCCCACGCACGCCGGGCACCGGCACCGGGAACCAGGCTCAGCGTCCGCGCCGGCGGGGGGCGATCCCGTCCGGTCGGCAAGGTGTGACCGGGGTGGGGCCCGAGCGCTCAGTAGACAACGGTTTCCGGCCGATCCGCAGCCAGCGGGTCCCGGACCGGCCCGAAGGGCGCCGGGCCCCCATCCACCGGGGGCGGCAAGCCCTCCCTCCTCCGCGGGAGGCTCCTCGCACGCACCGACCGCGCCCCTCCCACCATGCCGTGCACGCGGCCCGAAACGCGGTCTCCTACCCTGCTCTTGTGGAATCGACACCACCATACGAACGTCCTGTCACGTCATCGCAGGCCGCGGCCACTATGGTGGTCCTCTGCGCATGGAGATGAAGGGGCAGTAGTGAACGACGGCGACGGGACCCTCGCGGCCAAGGCCCAGGGGAGGCAGTTCGGTCCGCTGGGCACGGCCCTGGTGATCATCCCGACCTACAACGAGGCGGAGAACATCAAGGCCGTCGTCGGCCGGGTGCGCACGGCGGTGCCCGAGGTGCACGTGCTGGTGGCCGACGACAACAGCCCGGACGGCACCGGCAAGTTCGCGGACGAACTGGCCGCCGACGACGAGCAGGTGCACGTACTGCACCGCAAGGGCAAGGAGGGCCTCGGCGCCGCGTACCTGGCGGGCTTCCGCTGGGGCCTGGAGCACGGGTACGGCGTACTGGTCGAGATGGACGCCGACGGTTCCCACCAGCCGGAGGAACTGCCGCGCCTGCTGACCGCCCTCAAGGGCGCCGACCTGGTCCTGGGCTCCCGCTGGGTGCCCGGCGGCCGGGTGGTGAACTGGCCGCGCTCCCGCGAGTTCATCTCCCGCGGCGGCAGCCTCTACTCCCGCCTCGCGCTGGACCTGCCGCTGCGCGACATCACCGGCGGCTACCGGGCCTTCCGCCGCGAGACCCTGGAGGGCCTGGGTCTGCAGGAGGTCGCCTCGCAGGGCTACTGCTTCCAGGTCGACCTGGCCCGCCGCGCGGTCAGGGCCGGGTACCACGTGGTCGAGGTGCCCATCACCTTCGTCGAGCGGGAGCACGGCGACTCCAAGATGAGCCGCGACATCCTGGTGGAGGCGCTGTGGCGGGTCACCGCCTGGGGTGTGGGCGAGCGCGTCCAGAAGATCACGGGACGGGGCCGGCCGACCGCGGCCGCGCGGCCGGAGGACCGTACCGCGGAGGACCGGGACCCTACCGCGGAGGACCGGGACCGTACCGCGGAGGACCGCACCTGAGGCGGCGGCTCCCCGCGCCGGCCGCGGCCCTTCGGCGGCGACCGGCACCGGAGCACCCGCCGCAGCGGCTCACCGGCGGCGGCGCCGGGCCGTCCGGGGCCGCGCCGACGCCGTCGCGCCCCCTTTCCCGCTCCGCGTCGGAGCGGGGCACACTGGAGGCATGACGACAGGCGCTCCGACCCCGCCCCGCACCCACCGGCCCCCGCGCTCCCGGCTGCGCACGCTGCTGCCGCTGGGGGTGGCCGCCTGGCTGGTGCTGGAGATCTGGCTGCTGACCGTGGTCGCCGGTGCGGCGGGCGGCCTGACGGTCTTCCTGCTGCTGCTCGCCGGTTTCCTGGTCGGCTCGATGGTCGTCAAGCGGGCCGGGCGGCGCGCCTTCCGGAACCTGAACGCCGCGCTCCAGACCGGCGGCTCCCCGTCCGGAGGCGGCGGCAACGGCCTGATGATGCTCGGCGGGCTGCTGCTGGTGCTCCCCGGCCTGCTCTCGGACGCGGTCGGCCTGCTGCTGCTCGTGCCGCCGGTGCAGCGGGCCCTGAGCCGTTTCGCCGAGCGCAGCTTCGAACGCCGGTTGCGCGCGGCGGCCCCGGGCGGCCTGGGCGACGCCTTCCAGCAGGCGCGGATGCACCGCCCCGACGGCAAGGTCGTGCCGGGAGAGGTCGTCCGGGAGGACGAGTCCGGCAACCGGGAGGACGAGCCCGACGGCACCTCGCAGGAGCCGCGC